>JAPLKX010000214.1 GCA_026387845.1 Candidatus Hydrogenedentota bacterium
TCGTATGTGCCATCCAGCTTGACCATCGTCCTTGCCTGCACGCGCGGCGGGTTCGATCCCTGCAATGCGCTGACCGCGCCTTGGCCGGGCATCGGCGCCCCGATTTCGTCGTCAATCACCGTGCCATACACCTTGGCCCCGGCGCTTACTTTCAACTCGAGCCCCGAGATCGGCCCGCCCGTCACCGTCACCGAAAGCGGCTCGACGAGCCCCAGGCGCGGCGAGTCTTTTGCGCAATAGACATTCAACATATACGTGCCGGTGTAGCATGCCCCCATGACGAACTTGCCCGCCGCGTCGGTTCGACCCTGGATGTATTTCTCCTGCCAGTTAGCGGCATCTTTTTCCCCTACGACAATTGCCTTCGGCACGGGCGCGCCCGTGTCCTGGTTCACAACCCTGCCCGAAATCACATTCACCGGATCCACCCGAAATTCGTTGTCCAGAGTGCCGGCAGTTACAGGGACAAACTTCTGCGGCAAATACCCGCGCGCGACAATCGAGATGTACACAGTTCCGGCCCGGAAGTGTTCAAGCAAGAAACCGCCGTCCTCGTCCGTAGAAGTCTTGCCTATATACGGACCGTTTTCAACGGGCTCGTCATAACACAAGATCAGGGCATCGCCTAGCGGTTGTCCCTGGAGATCGAGCACCTTGCCGCCAAGCGACAAGTCGGCATGAAGGACGATGTCACACGTGATCTCGGGCTCGAGATGGGTCAAGTTGTATAAGCCCCCTTGCCCGTAGAGACTTCCTTTGCGGCTCGAAATCGAGTAACTGGGGAAATACTGTCTTTCAGTGGCGAGGCAGATCCTCGTTATTTCGTATTGGCCCCCGCTGTCCGTGGTTGATGTATATTCCATCGGCTGGATTGGATTGACCGAATAACCGGCCTTAACGAGACTCTCATACCCTTTTAAGTCGCCGCTGTTATCGATTGTCACTGTGGCCCCCGCTGCGGGCGCGCCATCTTCGGTCGTAACCGTGCCGCGTACCGTGCCGGTGGCGACGACGACGTCGGCGATAGCGTCGGTGGTGGCGGGTGCAGGGGCGGTTTCGGCGGATTCGGCCGCGGCTCGAGTTTCAGCGGACGTCTGAGAAGCCGCGCCGGGCGTTCCAGCCGGTTCAGGCGCGGCAGCCGTTTCCTTTTTTTCCGTAACCGAAGTCTGCGCCGTGACGTTTTGCGTCGAATACGGCTGCGTGAACCAGTCGTAACCAAGGTAACCGGCTAATCCCAGAATGGCTATCGCCGCCACCGCCACGCCCACTTTCGCCGCGGCCGCCCCAGTAGCCACCCCCGCCGCCGTCGCCGCGGCGGTCGCGCCTGCGGCCGATGCCTT
Organism: Candidatus Hydrogenedentota bacterium; assembly: GCA_026387845.1. Classification (GTDB taxonomy): domain Bacteria; phylum Hydrogenedentota; class Hydrogenedentia; order Hydrogenedentales; family SLHB01; genus JAPLKX01. The sequence goes on from JAPLKX010000214.1 coordinate 1,341, forward strand.
CCACGCTACGGGTGTCGCGCACACAGCCGCCATGATGCGTTCGGTGCGGTGGGCGTCGGTTTTGATCTCGCCGATCTCGTAGCCCAGCAAATCCGTGAGCCGCCGGCCAAGTTCATCGCGCGCCCGCTGGACACGCTTCGCCGCGGCGTCCGGCGTGATACCGAGCAGCCCCCCGATCTCGCGCGCCTTCTTGCGCATGAAATAGTGAAGAATGAGCACCTCACGCGCTTCCCCGTCCAGCGTCTCGATCTGTTCCCACAGCAACCGGTGCAACTCCTCCCGCATCGGATCCGGCATAGTGGCCTGCGCGCCAACCAAGCCCCTGGCAAAATCCGATTCACGCACCCGCGTCCGGATCAAATCGACGCTCACATTCCGCGCCACGTTCACCAGCCACGGTCCCACCTGCGTGTGATGCGCCATGCGATCGAGTTGCTGGTAAAACCGGGTGAACGTTTCCTGGGCGATATCCTCGGCGTCCGCCGAATTGCGCAGATAGGCGTACGCGATGCTATGCACCACCCCCGCATAACGGTTCACAAGCACCCGGAACAGGCCCTGGTTCCCCTGCAATACCTTCCGCACCACCGCCGCATCGGAGTACATGAAGGTCAACATGGCCGCCTCCTGAGTTTACATATTAATCGATTGCGAGAAGAAAATTGGACAAAAAAGAAGCCCGAAAGCAGAATAAGTGCGTTGGGACGCCTCCCGGCCGCGCGACAGCGCGCGTTGTGGGAGGCGTCCCAACGGGGAGGTGCCTGTTGTGGTCAAATCTCGAACTGACGCGAATCAGTGCGCGGGCAACTCCAGCCCCACTTCCGCCGTCTGCCCCGCAGTCACCATCGCCTCCCCCAACGCCACCGGCGCGCTCACAAAGGCTGGCAGCTCCGGTGCCACGCCCGGACCCAGCGCCACCGCCGCCACGAGGTAATGACCTTCCTGCAGGTTGTTGAACGCAAAGGGCCCGTCTTTCTCAATGAACGTCGTGCCCATTAGACGCTCCCCCAGAGCTTCCAGCGCCTCGACCGTCCATACCGTCAAGACGGCATCGCCGGGGAAGAGAGCGATGAAAGTGGTCTCGCCCTCCTTCAAACCTGACACGGTTCCGGCGATCTCGCCGCCAAGCAACTCAAAATCCAACCGTGCCGTCTGATTGGCCGTCAACTGCGCCTCAACCGCCTGCGCCAACCTCATCGGCACCCACCCGCCGTACGTCACCTTCGCCGCCTCGACCGTATACGCGCCCTCGGGCAATTGGTCGGCCCTGTAGAAGCCCTTCTCGTCTGTCCGGGCGCGCGGACGTTCCTTGTTTTCAGGATCGAGGGGGACGAACGCGACCTCCAAGTCCGCGGCAGGCGCGCCGTTATAGGTCACGACTCCCTCCGCCGTAGCTTCGCCGCGAACAATTTCAAAATCAACCTCCGTTACCCCACCGGCTACAACTTCGGCAATCTCTTCCTTCTCAAACTGTTTCACCGGACTTGGATACGCGACCAATTTCACTTTCACCTCGCCCGCCATGAGATTGCGCACCTCGTAGTCGCCGTTCGGCTGCACGTCCTGCCACACCCAATCGGACCAGTAGGCGTTAACGGGCCGCACGCAGATACGGGCGCCCGACATTGGCTCGCCCCCGTAGGACACATGACCCTCAATGGACCCGCAGTCGGACGTATCGAGCACAATCCGCGTGTTGGACGTCCGGCCTGCCTGAATAGTCACCGTGCTCTCGACAAACTCCCCCTGCGGCGATGAAAACAGGCAGGCTTCCAACCTGTAGGCGCCGGGCTGCAACGGCGATTCAAACGTGCCGTCAGGCTGCACCTGCATGTTCACGCTCTTCATGAAGTTTGCGCGCATCTGAAGGTAACGGCGCGAATTCGAAATAAGCACTTCCTGCCCGCTTTCCGGAAAAGCGCACACGCGCGCGTGATCCAGCGGACGCCCCTCTCTGTTCACCACCTCGCCTTTGATCCATCCCTGCGTCATTAATCGCAGCACCACATCCGACTTCTGCTTGTCCGGAAAATACGGCCCATCTGGTTGGCTGAAGCCGGATTCGTTCCTGGCCTGCACGAGTACGCCCGTCTTCGCAATACGCTCCATGTAGTGTTCCGTCGGAACCAGCCGGAATTTGCCCGACAGGTCTGACACGGCCTCGCAGTTTATGGCGCCGAAATTCTCCGGATTCTCCGGCTCGAACCCGTACACCGAAGCTCCCCCCACCGGCGCGCCTTGTTCGTCCACCACCGTCCCCGCAATAAACGGCCGCGTAGCCAGGTGGATGTCGTGCGTCTTGCTCTTCTCGCCTTTAGCTATCGTGATCATGCCGCCTTCCCGGCTCCCGGAGAATCGGCCCTGGAACGAGAACACCTTGAGCGTCAGCGTTCCCGCCGGCATGCCAAGCAACTCGTAAGACCCGCTATCGTCCACTCTTCCATTACGATAAGCTGTTTTGTCTTCCCCGGAAACCTCAACCGTTGCCGGACCTCTTATGCACAAACCGGTCTCATCGTCGATGACCTTTCCCCGTACGATCGCGCCTGTTACGAGCTTGAGTTCCACACCCTGCACGGGCGCAGTCCCCAGGTTGACCTTTACCGGCGCAGGAAGCGTCAGCAACGTCGGGTTCTCTTTCTTGAACGTCACCGAAACGGTGTAGGCGCCGGGAATGCAGCCGGTAAGCTTGAACTGCCCTTGCTCGTCCGTGTCGGCGTACCCCCACTTGCTGCTCTTGTCCTCGCATTGCGCAAGCACCACCGCGCCCGCAACCGGCGACCCGTCTTCCGCATTCACGGCTCTTCCGGAAATCGAGTTGCCCAAGGCCATCCGTAACACATGGTTGGTCACGCCGACCGCCAAGGGTTCCGTTCGGAATGTCAAGCAACCGCGCTTGCGAAGTTCCAGGCGCGTTGGCTCGGGCTGCATGTGCTGCAGCAGGAACCGTCCGTTCTCCCCCGTGTCCGTTCGCCGCATCAGGAAGCCCGTGGGCGTCGGTTGATCGTTGGAAATGACGATCACGTCTTTGATGGGCTTCCCTTGATAGTCCATCACAATTCCGCCAAGCGAAAGGTCGGGTTTCAGCACGAGGTCTTGCACGGCCTCCCGCTCTACAATGCTGGTGTTAAGATACGGGCGCTCGCCGTACAGATTGCCCAGCCGCCCCGACAGACGGTACAGTGCACCTCCCCCTGAGGTGTTGGTGAGCGCCACGCCGTCAATCCGATATCGGCCCGCGTTGTCCGCAACAACCGAAACCGACACCGGCTCCAGCGGTTGTAATGTCAAGAGCTTGGCTGTCTCCTTTACCCACTGGTCATTGTCCAGGCTTACTTCCGCGCCCGCCGCAGGCCTGCCGTCTTCCAACGTGACTGTGCCGCTGACTGTCCCCTTCACAATCGGGCAACCCCACGCCTCTCCCGTGCCCACGCCCGCTTCCGATTCGACCGCTGCTCCCGTCTCGTCGGCTTTTGCAGCCTCGGAAACGTTGCCCGCCACCTCCGCGTCCGCTTCCGGCACGGGAGCCGGCACATCCGGAGCACCTGCCGCTTTCGCTACGCTAGCAGGTTTCACCGACGCCGAAGATGGCGCCGCGTACCGGTCGTACGCCAGCAGAGCCACGATTGCCGCAATGACGACCGCCCCAGCGCCCAGCGCAAGTTTCGCCGCGCCCACGCCCGTCGCCACGCCCGCGGCCGTCGCCGATGCGGCGGCACCGGCCGCGGATGATTTCCACGCCACCGGCATCGCGCACACCGCCGCCATGATGCGTTCACTGCGGCGCGCGTCCGTCCTGATTTCGTCTATTTCCTCGCCCAGCAGGTCCGTCAACCGCCGCCCGAGTTCTTCCCGGGCACGTTGCACCCGTTTGGTGGCGGTCTCGGGCGTGATGCCGAGGAGCGCGCCGATTTCGCGCGCTTTTTTGTGCATAAAGTAATGAAGAATGAGCACCTCACGGGCTTCCCCATTCAGTGCGTCGAGCTGTTCCCACAAGATTCGGTGCAACTCTTCCCGCGCCGGATTCTGCTCTGACGTGCGCGCCGCCCCCGCGCTCTTGGCCATGGCGGTCTCGCGCACCCGCTTGCGCAGCAGGTCCACACTCACGTTGCGCGCTACGGAAACCAGCCACGGCCCCACCTGCCTGTAATGCGCCACCCGGTCGAGTTGCTGGTAGAAGCGCGTGAACGTTTCCTGGGTGATGTCCTCCGCGTCGTCCGAATTGCGCAGGTGCGCGTACGCCACGCTGTGAACCACCCCCGCGTAGCGGTCCACAAGAACCCGGAATATCCCCTGGTTCCCCTGCAACACCTTCCGAACCACGGCAGCGTCGGAATATATGAAGGTCAACATGGCCGCCTCCTCGTTTACATATTAATCGATTTGGCAGCAAAAAACGGACAGGAAGAAGACTGGAGTCCGGAGACTGGAGTCTGGAGGTAATGACAGAACCATGGGGGCTGGGGAAATAGGGGGATGGCGCGCAATTTCGAGTGAAATGAAGCGATGCTGGTATCCAGAAGGTTTGGGTGCGGACGGCGCGCGTTGAAAAACTGCGCCTACTGCACAAGTTTTCTAGCGGTTTTCGAAAACGAGGTCGATTTGCGAGGTGGAGCCGGGGACGACCCTTACCACCGGCCCGACGGCGAGCCGGCCCTCGAGCATGGCTTGGGTGTCGAGGTTGCCTTCTGCGGGCAGGGTGACGGCGCCGACGAGGTAGTTGCCTTCCTGCATGCCGTTGATCGAGAATGGCCCGTCTCGGTCGACGGTGGTGCTTCTGACCATCTTCTCGCCCAACGCTTCGAGCGCCTCGACGCTCCATTCGGTCAACACCGTGTCGGGCGGGAAGACGGCGACCAGCGCCCTTTCGCCGGGTTTGAGGCCGGCGATCGTTCCGGCGAGTTGGCCGCCCACGAGATCGAAGTCGATGCGTGCGGTCTGATCGGGCGTCACTTCGGCGTCGATCGCCTGCGAGATCTTCGTTTCGGGCCACGTGTGGTAATCGGTCAGGGTGGCGACAACGCGGTATGCGCCTTCCGGCAGATCTACCAGCTTGTAAAATCCCTGCTCATCGGTTCTGGCGCTTGGCCCGCCGGCGCCGGGGCTTGCGACGGGCTCGAACACGACCTCAACATTGGCCGCCGGCCGGCCCTCGTAGAGGACGTAGCCTTCGGCGGCGGCATGGCCGGCGGCAATGTCGAAATCGATCCTCGTAACCTCGCCGGAGAGTATCTGCGCGATTTGCTTCTGAGAAACGCTTTTGTCGGAGCCGTATCTGGTGTCCAACGTCACTTCGGCCTCGCCGGGCACGATGGTTCGCACGATGTAGTGGCCGTCATTGTCCGTATACGCAAAGTGATGGCACACCCACTTCTGCGAGACCGGCCGCACAACGATTTGCTGGCCCGCAAAAGGCCTGCCATCCAGCAGAACCGTGCCCTCGATGGAGCCAAACGCCGACGTGTCCACCACCAGCCGGGCACGCATCGTCCGGCCGGGCTGAATGGTCACGTCGGCCGTAGCCAGAGGTAAACCGGCAACCGACGCAAACGGGTACACGTGCAACGTGTAACGGCCCGCCGCCAGCTTGCTGAACGAGAAGCTGCCGCTGGACTCGACCAGGGCGTTCACGCTCCTGCCTTCGTTGACATCGAGCGCGATGTGGCCGCTCGACCGGTAAAGCAACAGTTGGCCTTCCTGCGCGGGAACGGCGCAGACAACCGCCTGGCCTATGGGCTCGCCGCCGCGGTCGACTACTTCGCCCTCGAGCCGCCCCGACGTCGCCATCCGCAACACGATGTCCGCCGCGGGACTGCCAAGCCGGTATGGGCCCGCCGGCGGGCTGTATGCGGCCTCGTTCATGGCCTGGAAGTACAAGGTCGACGGCGCGTCTTTGCGCGTGATAGCCACTCTGAACTTGCCGGCTGCGTCACTTACCGCATCGCCTACTTCGAAGGTCTCGCCGGGTCCCATCGCAAACACCGACGCGCCCGCCACCGGATCGCCGGCCTCATCGACAACCGTTCCAGAGAAGGTCTTTCGCCGCGGCAGATGGATATCGTGCGTCTTGACAGGTTCGGCCGGATCCGTGACGACCGAGCCTTCGTACGGCGCGCTGCTTGTTGATCCCACCCTGCAATACACGACAATCTGCAGTTTTCCCCACGGCAGTCCCACCATTTCGTACCCGCCGTTTTCATCCACTTTGCTGGAACGCCCGCCCGCCCGGCTGTTCCCCTCGCACTGGACGTTTGCGTCTCCCTCGACTGTCCGGCCCGTCTCGTCGTCGATGACGCGCCCGCGCAGTGTTGCGCCCGCAGCCGCCTTCAACTCGAGCCCGCGCACCGGCTCATTGCCGATTGTCACGGAGAGCGGCTCGACCAGGGTTAGCGGCAGGCCGTCTTTGGTTCTTCGCGCGATACCCAGTGTGAACACGCCGGGTTCGCAGCCCGTTATGGTGAAATTACCGGCGGTGTCGGTCTCTCCGCCGATATATTTGACAATCTCTTGCCCGGGCTTGGAGTCCATATACCCGTCGATATGAATATTCGGCACTGGTTCTCCCGTGTCGCGGTTCACCACGCGCCCCGAGATCCAGTTGCCGGAATCCAGCCGGATCACGTTGTTCATCGTTCCCACGGCAAGAAACCCCGTGGTCAGTTCGAAGTGGCCGGGCGCGCCGACATACAACCGGCACGTCCCAGGCAACAAGTGATCCATCAGGAAAGTACCGTCGTCGTTCGTCCAGATAGCCCTGCTTCGGTGTGCGCCCCGCGGCGCCTGCTGCTCGCGCGTAGCCACAAAGGCATTCTTGATCGGCTTCCCCTGCAAGTTGGTTACAACGCCACCCAAAGACCCAAACGGGGAAAGGATTAAGTCGCACGTCATCTCGCGCCGAAGCTGCGTCAACCAAAGATTGGCCGCGTCGCCGTACAAATCGCCCTTTTCGGCATACAGCCGGTACCGGGGCATGATTTTACTGCCGGTCGCAATGTAGACCCCCTGAATCTCATATTTGCCAGCCCCGTCCGTTCTTGCGCTGTAGCGGATCGGCTCGACCGGCTCGAAATACTCGAACCCCGCAGCCGTCATCCGCTCGTACACGTCGAGATCCTCCTGGTTGTCCACCGTCACCCGCGCACCTGCCGCGGGGCTGCCGTCTTCAAATATGACCGTTCCCCGAATCACCGCGTACACC
>JAPLKX010000691.1 GCA_026387845.1 Candidatus Hydrogenedentota bacterium
ATGGGAAAACAACAGGCGGTTCGCATGGGCTCCTGGAAAGGCGTCCGGTTTGGCGGAACCAAAGAGCCTGTCGAACTCTATGACCTCGACGTGGATATCGGCGAGACCCATAACGTGGCGGATGGCCATCCGGACATCGTGACGAGGATCGCAGCCATCATGGAAGAGGCCCGGGCAAATTCCGAGTTCAACAGATTTTGGCCGCTGCCTGAACGCCGCCAAAATCAAATCAAGATGGACAAGGTGATCTTTGACCAGCTCACGCACGGAATCCGGTAGTCTCCTAGTGAGAGAGCATTAACCCTTTTTCCAATTCCAATCTATCAATACACTAGGCGTCAGCGCCTCAGGACGGCAAACGTCGCAAGTCCTTGACGGCCAACGAGTACGAGATTATCACTAGGGACACCAGAACGGGAAGGACGTGCGTGCCTTAGGGCCGCAGCCGAATCGAGCCATGGACTCAATGGGGCTGCCGAAAGGCGCCGTTCTGCAAGAGGCGAATGAGGCTTGGCCGCTGGGCGCGGATATGCTGGATGAGGGCCTCTCGGGCGCGCGCCCACTTTCGAGCGACCAAGGCTTCCAGGATGGCCCGGTGTTGAGCGGCCATTTCGGCGACGACGTGGGCCTCTGGGGCGGCATAGTCGAAGGCCGACGTGTAGTAGGTCGCCGTATACTGCCGGAAGAAGTTGCGGATATACCGATTGCCCGACTTCGCGATCAGGTACTCGTGAAGGCGATTGTCCAAACGTGGCGACTGGTCTTCATCGACCGGTGCATTGCCTTCCAGCATCGGCACAAGGTCCGCGGGGCATATGTGTGATCGGGCCAAGTCAAGAGCTTTCAACTCGAGGACCTCACGAACATCGAGATAGGCGATCACGTCGTCCTCTTGGATGGGATGCACAAGCCAACCGCGGCGGGGGATATGTTCGATGAGGCCGGAGCCGGACAGTCGGCCCAGCGACTGGCGAATTACGGAACGCCCCACTTGGTGCTTCTCGGCCAGGGCTTCCTCGCGCAAGTCTACCGGCTCGCGCTGCAGGCTGGCGATCATCACTTCGCGAATGAGGACCCGATCCCAGTCCTGGGCTGTCGGCGGCGGGGGGACGACGCGGAACTGCTGAGGCGATTTCTTCTTTACGGGAACCATTGCCAGACGGCCGTTTGGCAGTTTCTCAATGCAGCCATCGGAAAGGAGCTGTGCGATTGCACCGCGCACCGGCGTCAGGCTGACGCCGTAGTGCCTGGCAAGCGCCGGCAGGCTCACCGCGCAGGGCAGTCGCACCCCGGAGCGAATCCGCCCGCGAAGATCCTCGGCGATGTAATCTGTCAACTCCATGAACGCAGTTTCTCGTAGAAGCAGCGGCCTTGGCGGGGGTGCCGCGATCGGGGCACACTTCACGCCCCCTCGATTGGAACCCCACCACTTGACTTTGTTAATAAGAGCATTATAGTGCGCAGATGGCTTTTGTCAACAAAAACAAGTTATGGGTTTCTGTTGCCGTCGGGGCGGCAGCGACGAACCCTGGCAGATACAAAAGGACAGCATATGGATCTCACCCTTGACCCCGGCCTCTTGAAGGCAGCGCGAGCCGTGCTGACCTTCCGCACTCAGGCCTTCATCGACGGCAAGTATTGCCCTAGCGTCATCAACAAGACCTACACGTCGGTCAATCCGGCCAACGGGAAACCGCTGGCCGAGATCGCCGATTGTGGGCCCGAAGACGTCGAGTTGGCGGTCCGGGCGGCGCGCAGGGCCTTTCAGGGCGGGGTTTGGTCCAGGTTGAAGGTTGACGCCCGGCGACCGCAAGCTCGTATTGCTGAGGTTCGTCGAGTTGCTCCAGAAGACCGCCCTGGTACTCGCGCTGTTGGACTGTTTGGACGCCGGCAAGCCGATCTTTGACTGTGTCAACATCGACATCCCCGACACGATCCATTGCATTGGATGGCACGCCGAGCTGATCGACAAGCTCTACGAGCGCACATCGCCGTCGGGGCCTGACGTGTTGTCGCTAATTGTGCGTGAGCCGATCGGCGTCGTGGCCTGCATCCTGCCTTGGAACTTCCCGATCCAAATGATGGCGTGGGAGATTGGCCCGGCCTTGGCGGCGGGGAACAGCGTGGTGCTGAAGCCGGCGCGGCAGACAGCGCTCAGCGCGTTGCGCACGGCGGAGATCGCCGCCGAGGCAGGCATTCCAGACGGCGTGTTCAATGTTGTGCCCGGCGCTGGGTCGGTTCTCGGACCGGCGCTGTGTCGGCACATGGACGTG
>JAPLKX010000561.1 GCA_026387845.1 Candidatus Hydrogenedentota bacterium
ATCCTGGAGGACGAATTCAACTGCTGACGGCGGCCCACCTCGGCCGCGGGAGATTCAATACAATGAAAACCGCTTACGAACTCGCTATGGAGCGCCTCGAAAAAGCCAACGGGCCCACCAAAAAACTCACCAGCGAGCAGAAAACCCAAATCGCCGACATCGAAAAAGTCTATGAGGCCAAAATCGCCGAACTGAAGCTCTCCTTCGAGTCGCGCATGCAAACTGCACAGACGCGCGAAGAATGGGATGCCATGCAGGCCGAGCTCGCCGCTAAAATCGCCTCGCTCGAAGAACAACGCGAAAAAGAAAAGGAAAAGGTTTGGAACGCCTGACGGCGTGAATAAGCGCTTATGAGGAAACGCATCCGGGGGTGGCGCGCATTGCTCGTGGCGCTCGCGCTTTTGGCGGCTGTCGTGCTCATTGACACGGGCCTGACCCGAGCCCATGCTCTGTGGTGCCCGAAAGATCCGCAGTGGGTGGTCACCTCCTTGAATTTCCCCGAAGTGTACCGCAACTTCCTCGCTACAGACCTCGCCAAAGCCCTGAACGATGAGGCCCCCGAACATTACGCCGCATGGCAATTGGCTGTCCGCCAGGCAACCGGCATCCGGCCAACGCCGCTCCGCTGGCGCGTCTGGCTGGGGCGCCGTTTCCTCGTTGCGGTGTCCGATGACGGGTGGGGTGCTTGTGTGCGGCCCGGGCTGCTCCTGCGCGCGGCCGACTTCCTGCGCGGCCTCGGGCGCTGGCGCCCGTTGGTCCGTCAGTTCGGCCCGTACTATTATGCGTGGCGCGACGGCGCTCTCATCTTCTCCAAATCCGAGAAGTACGTACTGGACTGTCTCGACGCGGAACCCTTCACGCCGCCCGGCGGGGCCTGGCATGACGATGATCTGTGGGTGTATGAAACCCGGGAAGGGCGTTCTGCGGCCGCCGTAAGGCCGGCCGGCCAAATCTATGTCAACGGCTGGATAAACAACGGCTTTACCACATACAAGCACGCGCCCCTGACCCTTGCTGCCTGGCCGCCGGATGCCGCCGTCGCTTGGGCGGCTGCTATCGAGTTCGACGACCTGCACAGGGTCGGAACGTTCCTGTGGGGCGAGATCGACCGGCACGCAGAAATTTCAGCCCTGCCCTGGTTCAAACCGCTCAAGGAGTACGCGGAAAAAGCCGTCGCCACGGGAAGGACTGGCTGGCGGCGTCGCAGGAGCCGGCAATGGCGCGGCTGATCCTGGCGTTGAGCCGGCCCGGGCAATCCTGCTCCGCCCCCGAAAGCGCCGCGGTGGTTGCAGTGAACTGGGGCAAAGCAGCGGCCCTCGCCCAATCGTTGGCGAGGGTCGCCGCAAGGCTTGAACTGATTCCCGGCATGAACAGCAAAGATGTCGAAGCGTCGGTTGTGCCCTTGTTACGCGCCCTGGCACGGCAGGGGACTGCTCACCTTCACTTGGGTTCTACGGGCAAGGTCGTGCGTCTCGATTTCCAGGGCGCGCTCACAGGCGGGGTGTGTCAATGAACGCGCTTGCGCTCGCATTCCTCGCCGCCGTCGTCGCGGCGAACGATCCCGGCACGCTCATCGGCAACGGCCGGCTTACTGCGGTGGCCGACGAGTTCGGCCGCCTCTCCACATGCCGCTGGCCCGGCCCCGCCATGAACAACCAACTCGGCGGCGGCGGCGCTCGGTGGGGCATTATCGAACGCGGGGGCATCTCATGGCTCGAGGAAGCCACGCGCGAACCTGGACCTGTCCAACCGTGGGCGCCCGGCATCTCCACAGCCCGGCTCGCCTTGCCCAACGGCGCCACCGCGGTCACGCAGATGTTTGTTCCCCCGGAAGACGACGTGCTGGTTTCACACATCACGCTGTACGACCTTGAACAGCCGCCCGACCTCGTGTGGCACGCCGATTTCTCCCCCGCCCCTGTTCTCCTTCCTGAGTTGGCAGGGATTCGCGAATTGGCGCCGCGCGATTTCGCCGCATACGTGAAAGATAACCGAATCTATCAGTTCCGTCCCAAAGGCCCCGGCGCAAACGAATGGCACACGGCGGCTGGCGCCGACTGGGAAGCCTTTGCGGAATCCGAAGGCGTCTGGATCGTCATGGCCTGCCCGCAGCAGGTCCGGGCATCCTGCGGCCTGGCAGGCGGCGACAAATCGGCCGCGTCACGTTTCGCAAACGCCGCGGTCGGCGATTGCGACACCGCCGTTTTCCTGCGGCCGCTGCCCGCCAGCGGCGCGTATGTTGCCACCGTTTTCGCCGCGTTTGGCTCCACCCGCGCCCAAGCCGAAGCCGCACTCGATCGCGTCATCCGGACGGATTTCGACGCCCTGCTCGCCCAGCCAACCGGCTACTGGGTCCCATTTGCCGAAACCCCCGTGCCGCCGGGCGCACCCGGGTATGCCCGCATCCAAAAAGACCTCGCCACCCTCGGAATGGCCATCGACCGCGCCACCGGCGCATTCACCCGTGACCCCGCCGGCGCCGGCTGTTCCGCCCTGTGCTACACCCGCGATTGCGCCTGGGCATCCATGGCGCTCGATCTCGCCGGCCGCGAAAAGGAGGCCGGCCAAGTCCTTGCGTTTGTCGCTTCGACCGTCCGCAAGGAGCAACGCCGCGGCAAACCGATGGGCTCACTCCCCATGGCCGCCTACGGCGACGGGACCGAAGCCCTGCCCCACCTCGCCCTCGACGCTGACGCGCCCGCCTACGCGCTCGGCGCTATCTGGAAGCATGCCGTCGCCATCAACGATGACGCCCGGCGCCGCGAGTTCATTGAAAACCTCTGGCCGGCCGCCGAACTCATGGCCGATTTCCTCGCCGGCTGGACCGACAGCCGTAACCGCGAACCGCTCTACTCGTTCGACTGCCGGAAAGGCAGGGATCAGCAGGGGCCGGAGCGACTCCTGACCACCTACATGGGCGTCGACGCCGCGCTCCGCCTCGCCCGCGAATCCGGCCGGCCCGAACCCGATGAATGGGCCCGGCGCAAAGTCGAACTCGACGCGCTGATCCGCTTCCAACTCGTCGACCGCCAGACCACTTCATGGAAAAAAGGGCCTATCTTGCCGTACTGGCACGACCTGATGGCGCAGGACTGGGCGCTCAAAGGCGCGCCGTTACCCTCCTGGGACTCCGCCGTCCAAGACCTCATCCAATCCCCTTTGACTGACCCCGCCCAAGCCGCCGCCATTGCCGCACTCGTCTGGCGCAACGACAAGAATCGCCGCGCCGACATCTCCGCCGCCGTCGAAAAAGCCTCCTCCGCCCCGCCCGGCCTCAACGCCCTCAAAGCCGCCCAACGCCTTATTGCTGATTTCCGATTGCTGATTGCAGATTGACGCGCCTCACTTTGCGCGGCATCGGCTGTTTACCCATCCCGATCCCCTCCGATATAATCGGCGCGCCGGATCAACTCATTCAATAGAGGGAGCCTCAAGTGACCCACCTGCCGTTGCCGCATCCCCGGCCCGACGCGGCCGAGTTTGCAGAAATCGTCACGGGCCAAGTGCCTCCAACGCGCGTGCCCATCGTCGAATATATCTTCGATGAGTCCGTGCTGCGTGCCGTGGTGACCGGACTGCTTGGCAGAGAATGGGCGCCATTCTCCCCAAGCCGCGCCGCCCAGGCAGGCTACTGCGACAATTTCATCGAGTTCTGGTTCAGGCTGGGCTACGACTGCGTCCGGTTCGAGACCGGGTTCGATTTCGGCGCGGGCGTTGTTGTGGCGGCGGACACCGCCGTGGCTGGCCGCCAGCGTGCCTGGGCCGACGAACATGCCGGCGTTATCCGGGCCTGGGAAGATTTCGACCGGTTCCGCTGGCCCCGAATCGAGGAGGCGGACTTCTTCATCCACGAATACCTCGACGCGCATCTGCCCAACGGCATGGGCCTTTTAACGTGCCACGCCGGCGGCATTTTCGAGCACGTATCCCGCCTGTTCTCGCTCGAAGGCTTATGCCTGGCCCTGTGTGAGGCGCCCGACCTCGTCCAGGCCGTGACCGATCGGGTGGGGGAGACTCTGCTGGCCTATTACCGCCAGTTCGCCGGCCTCAAGAACCTCACCGCATTGTTCCAGGGCGACGACATGGGCTTCCGCTCGCAGACCCTGATCGCGCCGGACCACCTGCGCCGGTACTTCCTCCCCTGGCACCGCCGGTTCGCCCAACTCGCCCACGACAGAGGCGTGCCCTACTTCCTCCATTCGTGCGGCAACCTCGACGGCATCATCGAAGACCTGATTGAAAACGTCGGCATCGACGCCAAGCACAGTTTTGAAGACGCGATCATGCCCGTGGAAGAGTTTCACGCCCGGTACAGCAGCCGGATCGGCGTGCTGGGCGGCGTCGACATCAACGTCCTGGCCCAGGCCGGGCCAGACGGCGTCCGGGCGCGGGTGCGAACACTGATGGCCCGGTGCGGCCGGCTGGGGCGGTACGCGGTCGGGTCGGGCAACTCAATCCCGAACTACATACCGGTCGAGAATTACCTGGCGATGGTGGATGAGGCGGCAGGCTTCAGCTTGTGAGTAAGGATAGCCGTCTTTTAGACGACGGGCGGCGGGGGCAGTTGCGCCGCCAGGTAAAACAGCCAGGCCACTCCCACCCCGAGCAAACCCACCAACCGCAGCCCAAGCGGCCGGATGCTCCTGAGTTTTTCCATAAAAATGACGCTCAGCGTTGGAACGAACAGCCGCACGCCCCCGTCGATGAACATCAACGCGCCCAGGCCTTTGACCAGCAGCGGCAAGCTCGTATGCCGCGCCTGAATGAACATTTCCGCACCCACAATGATCAGCAGGATTCCCAAAACGCGGACCGGGCGGCGCGCGGGAACCGGAACATGACTATTCCCGGCCCCGTGGCTTCGGGTACAATTCCTAGTTCTATGGCCACGACATGCAAAACGCCCGTTGAACTCCTGGCGCCGGCACGCGACCTCGCCTGCGGCCGCGCCGCTATCGACTGCGGCGCCGACGCCGTCTATATCGGTGCGCCAAAGTTTGGCGCCAGGGAAAAGGCCGGCAATTCGCTCGATGACATCGCGGCACTCGCCGGGTACGCCCATACGTACTGGGCGCGCGTCTACGTGACGATCAACACCCTCCTGCGCGACGATGAAATCGACCCTGCTATCGATCTCGCCGCCCGCGTCTGCGAAGCCGGCGCCGACGCCCTCATCATCCAGGACACGGCCCTGCTCGAAGCCGGCCTGCCTCCCATCCCGCTCATCGCGAGCACGCAGATGCACAACAACACGCCCGAGAAAGTGGCCTTCCTCGAGAAGGTGGGATTCCGCCGCGTCATCCTGGCGCGCGAACTCGATCTCGATGCGGTGCGGGATGTCCGGCAGGCGGCGCGGGAGATCGAACTCGAATTTTTCGTGCACGGGGCGCTGTGCGTCTCGTACAGCGGCCAGTGTTGGCTCAGTTACGCGCTTGGAGGCAGGAGCGGCAATCGAGGCCAATGCGCCCAGCCATGCCGAAAAACCTACACGCTCCTCGATGGCAAAGGCCCACGTGGCGTGGGGCGCAAAATCACCGGCCCAAAACACCTGCTCTCACTCCGCGACCTCAACCTGTCGGACCACCTCGCCGAATTGCTCGACGCCGGCGTGACTTCATTCAAGATCGAGGGCCGGCTCAAAGACGACATTTACGTCGCAAACGTCACCGCCCATTATCGCGCGCGGCTTGACGAAGTCTTCAAAAGCGACCCGGACGCGCGATGGCGCAAAGCCTCTTCCGGCCTCTCCCATCCCGGTTTCGTCCCCAACGTGGACAAGACGTTCAACCGCGGATTCACCGCGTATTTCCTCCATGGCAGGACCGGCCCCATCGGCTCGCACGACACCCCCAAAATGACCGGCCCGGCTGTTGGCAGGGTGCGGCGAATCGCGCCCGACGGCGTCGACATCGCGGGCGCAGAGTGTCTGCGCCCCGGCGACGGCGTCTGCTTTTTCGATTCCGACGGCGAACTCCGCGGCACTACCGTCAACGGCGTCCGCGGCAATGTGATCGAGCTCGACAAGACCAAGCGCCTGAAACCGGGAATGCTCGTCTACCGAAACCACGACCACGAGTTCGTCTCGAGGGTCCGAAAACGCCGGAGCGCGCGCAGGATCGGCATAGCATTGACGCTGCACGAGGCGCCTGCCGGCCTGGCATTGCACGCCATCGACGAAGACGGCATCAGCGCTGAGGCCACAGTGGATATCCCCCTGGCGGAGGCGCGCAACCCCGAGGCCGCGCTCGAGCGGATGCAGGCGCAACTGCGGAAAACCGGCTCGAGCGAGTTTGACCCCGACTCGATCCAGATTGAGGCGCGGCCCGTTGCCGTCCCGGCGGCTGTGCTCAACGGACTGCGCCGCGAGGTGCTCGACAAGTTGAGGATCAAGCGCGCCCAGAATCGACCGCGCATGACCGGCCAAGTTCAGAAAAACGACGCGCCGTTCCCCGACCGCGAACTCACCTACGAAGGCAACGTACTCAACAGGCTCGACGAAACGTTCTACCGCCGCCACGGCGTCACCCGAATCCAGCCCGCCGCCGAATCCGGCCTCGACATGCGCAACCGAAAAGTCATGACCACTCGCTACTGCCTCAGATACGAACTCGGCCTCTGCGGCAAAGACGCCAACGAACCGCTGACACTCGTCGACGACGAAAAAAACCGGCTCGAACTCCGATTCAACTGCCCGCGGTGCCATATGGAAATCTGGATCAAGAAGCGAAAATGACCCCAGACCACATACCCCAAACCTTAAACGCCTCTTCGCGTCAGTCCGTACTACTATCTGTCAACATCCCGCAATTTTTCGCACAAATCAACGCCGGCCCAAGTTCGAAGCCTGTCATCCTGAGCCCCGCCAGCCAGCGGCTTCGGGTACTCGGGCAAGGCGTCTGATGGCGGGGCGTGAGGATCCCCTGGGTTCCAACCAGTGGCGTAGCGATCACTCCTCTCAAATTCATGCCCGCAACGATACCGGGGGGATTGCCACGTCGCGCTGGGTCAGGCTTTTGTATTAAGAGTAGAAGTCATGTGCCAGCGCTCCTCGCAATGACAGCTTCGAGGACTTTTTCGGTTGCGGCTTCGCTGCTCCGTGTCAGCCCGTGTTCGTCGGAGCGATTCCCCTGCCGCGGAAAAACGTGTAGCAGAACACCCCATCCGCTTCCGTGGCCCGGTACAAATCCGCGATCCCCTTTTCCCACCGCCCCTCATCGGTAAGCCCGAACTCGAAGGACTTCTCTCTCGCCCCTTCCACCATCGCCGTGAACGTGTTCTTTGAAAATCCCTCGACCAGATGCGGCCGGCTCGAATCAACGTAGACCATCCTCGGCTCGACCCGGACGTCATGAAACCCGGCCGACCTCAGCAGCGGGTACAGCCGCCGCCCAGCGTGGCTGCCATCATGA
>JAPLKX010000765.1 GCA_026387845.1 Candidatus Hydrogenedentota bacterium
ACGACGTGTTCTCCTGCTGGTACGGGGGCGAGTTGAACAGCTACCTGATCGAGATCACCCGCGACATCTTCAGCGTCAAAGACCAGGAAACGGGCAAGTACCTCGTCGACCTGATTCTCGACACCGCCGGCGCCAAAGGCACCGGCAAGTGGATGAGCCAGTTGGCACTCGATCTGGGTGTGCCCAGCACGTTGGTGACCGAGGCCGTCTACGCCCGCTGCCTCTCGGCGATGAAGCCGGCACGAGTGCGGGCGAGCAAGGTACTCACGGGGCCCTCGGGCAAATACGCGGGCGATCGTGAAGAATTCATCGAACAGATTCGCCAGGCGCTGTACGCCTCGAAAATTTGCAGTTACGCCCAGGGTTTCGTGCAGATGCAGGCTGCCGCCGCCGAGCACCAGTGGCCGCTCCGCTTCGGCCCGATCGCGCTGCTGTGGCGCGGCGGCTGCATCATCCGGGCGGTATTCCTGGAACGGATCAAAGAGGCCTTCGACGCCGATGGGAAGCTGGAAAACCTGCTCTTGGCACCCTACTTCCGCGACGCGGTCACCAAGGCACAACTGGCCTGGCGGAACGTGGTGAAAACGGCCGTCGAGTTGGGCATTCCCACACCGGCCTTTGCCGCCGCCTTAGCCTATTACGACGGCTACTGCTCGGAGCGCTTGCCGGCGAACCTGTTGCAGGCCCAGCGCGATTATTTCGGGGCTCACACCTACCACCGCGTCGACAAGCCGGGGCAAGGCCCGTTCCACAGCGATTGGATACGCTTGCGGAAACAGCCGAAGTAGGGATGAGGGATGAGGGATGAGAGATGAGGGATGAGAGATGAGGGATGAGGGATGAGAGATGAGGGATGAGAGATGAGGGATGAGAGATGAGAGATGAGGGATGAAGGGGTGTAGCGGGCGGGCTTGCCCGCCGTGTAGCCTCGCTCCCACGCTCCCGCCCGGGAGCCAGGTTCGGCCGACGCTCCGCGTCGATATGCTTGCCGCTAGGCAACGCTGAGCGTCGCGAGCGGTCCGTTCCCACGGAGGACCGTGGGAACGAGGAAATTAGCCAGAAGAACCGAGGCCATCATGTCTACCAACTATTTGGAACACCTCTTTGGGCTCGATGGCCAAACGGCCGTGGTGATTGGCGGGGCGGGTGTGCTGGGCGGCGCGCTTTGTGCCGGACTGGTCGAGGCCGGCGCACACGTGGTCGTGGCCGACGTGACCGACGACTGCTGCAAGATGCGCGTGAAAGCGCTCGAAGAGCTCGGCGGCAAGGCCTCCTTCTGCACCGTCGACGTCACCTCGCGCAAGTCGATCGAGAATCTGCTTAGTGAATCGCTCAAAGTCAGCGGGCGCACTGAGATCCTCGTGAACTGTGCGGGCGTGAACGCGGGCACTTCCTTTCTCGATGCCACCGACGCCGATTGGGACCGCGTGCTGACGATCAACCTGCGGGGCGTCTTCCAGGCCTGCCAGATCTTCGCCCGGCACATGGTCGAGAAAGGGGGTGGCGCGATCGTCAACATCGGCAGCGTCACCTCGCACCTGCCCCTGTCGCGCGTGTTCGCCTATTCGGCCTCGAAGGCGGGCGTGCTGAACCTCACGCGGAATATCGCCCAGGAGTTCGGCACGCAGGGCGTTCGCGCCAACGTGATTTGTCCCGGCTTCTTCCCGGCGGAACAAAACCGGCGTCTGCTCGATCAGACGCGGATCGACAACATCATGCACGGCACCCCCATGCGCCGCTTCGGCGAGGCCGAAGAACTCGTCGGCGCGCTGCTGCTGCTGGTTTCGCCCCGGGCGGGCAGCTTTATCACCGGGACGCACATCAACGTCGACGGCGGCTTTACGGCCGCGTGGTTTTGAGGTCGTCTGTTGCGTGATACCCGTACTGATACCCGTAGGTCAGGCTGTGGCTGACAGAAGCGGCCGTCACGAACATTGTTTTTGTCAGGTATAGCCTGACGTACGGCTCTGAGATGGAATGGTCGAATCGCCGCGTGCCGCTGCTGGCGTGTCCAGCAGTGTCCGCCGGCCTCGGGAAGC
>JAPLKX010000775.1 GCA_026387845.1 Candidatus Hydrogenedentota bacterium
GAATTCGATGGAACGGACTACCAAGCAAGAGAAAGGAACAAAGAAGCCATGGCAACTATGAAAACCACCGATAAGGCGGAGACCCGCCAAACATGCAATGGCCGGATCTTCGCTGTTGTTTTCGCACGGCTGAGAAGTGGAGGAACGCGATGTGCGACTGCGAAGCGGTTGTCTGGAATCGGCTGCGCCATGCTGATCGTCGTTCTGGGAATCGCCGCCTGTTCGACCGCATGGGCGGCGGACGCGGTCAAAGAAAATATCGCCGCGCGCGAGTGGGCGATCAAGATCGGATGGTTGCAGGGGATCCGCAAGGTCGAATTGATCCGCAACGATCTTCTCTCCGTGACGCTGGACGCCGGGATTACGGGCGCCATCGTTCACCCATCACCGCAGTATCAGGACAAGAGCAAGGATGTGATGGACGCCTGCGGTTATGCAACCGACTATGTGAAGCCAGCGGCCTTCACCATCACCAGCGACTCGGACGCCAACTACAAGAGTGAAACCCATCCGGCGGATGTCAGCATGAACTCGCTGCCACTCAAGAACAAGGTTGGCGGCGGCAAGGTCAACGGGGTTGATGCGCCGGGGTGCGCCTGGACCATCTTCTACACCCCGCTCTATCAGTATGAGTACTATCTCTTTCTGCCCAAGCCGCTGAAGTCCGGGGCCTCCTACAAGATCATCGTGAATACAGCAAAGCCGAAGGCGCCGGGCGTGTTTTACAACGCGCCCTTCGCCTACGATGAAGCCAAGACTGCCACCAAAGCCATCAAGATCAATCAGGTTGCTTTTTCCCCCGTGGCGAAGAAACGGTATGCCTATCTGGGCTGGTGGGCGGCTGGCAAGGGGCCGGTGGACTATTCCTCGCTCGGCAAGTTTTCAGTCGTCAACGAGGCCACCGGCGCCGTGGCGCTGACCGGCGTAATTACCCTGCGGGACGTGCCCGAGGAGACGATGGTCAGTTTGACCGGCGAGAAAGTATATGAAATGGAAATCTCCGCACTGGGGCCCGGACAATATCATGTCGCTATTCCGGGATTCGCGCGTTCGGAAACGTTCGTGGTCGGAGGGAACAACGTCTATGCGCTTTACTGGGAGGCCGGCTTTCCTGTGCAGGGAACGGAAATCATGAATCATTCCGGGAGCGCTTCGGAGATCGCGCAGGAAATGAAGAATTGCCCTCCGCCGGCGGACATGCCGCAGAAGAGTTTCATCGGCGGTATTCACGACGCCGCGGATTATGACATTCAGTGTGGGCACATGGGCAATATCAACGACCTCATGCTTGCTTATGAACTCTATCCGGAAGTATTGAAGGACGGCGATCTTGATATTCCGGAAAGCGGCAACGGCATTCCCGATGTGCTGGACAATGTCGAGTGGCTGCTCCGCTTCTTCATGCTGAACCAGTATCCCGACGGGGCCATACCCGCGTCGAAACCCAACATGAGCGACGGACTCACGCAGTGGCGGGAGAAGGATCCGGCGCTCAATGTCAAAGGCTATGACGGCTTGATCTGCGCCGGCAAAGCGCCGCTCTTTGGCGTTGTCCCGCCGTGCGACAACTCCACCACGCTGTTTGCGGCGTCGGCCGCGCGGTTTTCCCGGCTCGTGCGGCCTTTCAACGCCGCCATGGCCGATCGCTATCTGGCATCAGCCAAGAAGGCTTTTGAGTACGCCATCAGTCATACTCCCATGGAAACGTACAACGCCTATACAACCGAGCGCTATCCCCTGCATAAACCGGGCGACAAACCTTGGTCAGCCGGCAGCCCTGTCAATCATCAATGCATGAAAGGGTGGGTGGCAGCGGAACTGATGCGGGCCACGGGCGACAAAGCCTTCAATCGTTACGTTGTTGAGGCCCTGGACGCAGGACGGGGAATGTGGGGGCCGAATGAAGATATTCGCTGGGCCTATATCAACCTTGATCCAGC
>JAPLKX010000587.1 GCA_026387845.1 Candidatus Hydrogenedentota bacterium
AATTGTGGTCATTGCCGACAGAACAGGGAGTAACCTCAACACCCGATGGGTAAAATCCAAGTCGCCTACCGCGGAGCGATGTGCATTGACGACGATGACGACCACTTTCCTGCTTGCGCCTTTTTCAATAGCCGGATCGACCGGCCCCTTTTCCAGGGCGCTGTTCATAAATTCGATCACGGGCATCAGGCCCAGGTTGTCAGACACTCCGCCGTCGACAAGATGAATGTATGGACGCCCCGGCAAGATATAGCTTTGCTGCTCGACAGCCGTCTTATACGCCGAGTAGTCGGCATTCCGGCTGTCAAGCCCTTCTCGGATCCAGGCGGGCGTGTGAGTGGCGGCATCTTTTGGGTAATTGCGCAACGTCATGGGCGTCAACAGGCCTGGAAATGCGGACGAAGCCGCCACGGCATGACTTACGGGATAACTGCTCAGGTCGGAATCCAGAAGATCGAACTGCTGCTGGGTGAACGAGAACCGGCGGCCCAGCGACAAATCGGTAGCGTTGATGATGATGAAGGGACGCTGATTTCTTTGGATCAAATCGCCAAAGGTTTTTCTCTCGAAGATGTCCCGGTTGAATCCCTCGGCCATCAGGTCGGTCCGCCCGTATTTGTGCGACAGGAGCTTCGGAATATTCACGAGGGCGAATATGCGTTTCAGTAGGGTGGCCTGAAGGTTCCTGTACAGGACCTTTTCGGGAAAATCATCGAATATCCTGTCGCCAAACAGGCCGTAATAGGCGGCCGGAAGACTTCCGCCGGAAACAGACGAAATCACGTCCACCTCGTCCAGCAGGCGGCGATGCTGGCCGTCCCATACAATCTCGGTGTCCCGCAGCTTCTCGAGGACACCATACGCGAATGCGGCGGCGCGCGTGCCGCCGCCCGAGAACGTCAAGACCACCAACAGGCTGTCCGAATTCTTTTTGCCGGGGGCGATGTTGCCAAATCGATAACCCTCAACCTCCGAGTATGTATTCAGGGGCCTATTCTGAACCGGGAGAGTTGTGCATCCCGCCGCCAAGATGGTTAGCGCGAGCATAAAAAGGAATTGGCTTGTCTTCACCGCGGCCCTCTTCGTCCAACACTGTGTTATACGGGAATACATGGGATCGGCGTCCATACCTTAAGGATGCCTTTCAGAAATGAAGTTGCGGCAAACGCGCGGCAAAGATTTGGTAATCGATCTGCGCTGCGGCAAGACAGTTTGACTAAAGGCGCCGGCAGCATGTCCCCATGATGCATCATGCTGCATGATGGGATGGGATGAGCTTCTCGGCGCAATTCTTTACCCAAACTTTACCTGCACTTTACCGGGACTTTACATTCCCTTGTTACGGTCAAAATGTGTAGGCATGTCGCCCGCATAAACGCCGGCGCGCCGCGTTGGAACTCGAGTGCCATAGCCGCCTTAGGAAGAAAGGGTATGGCCATGTTGAAGAAGAGCGCGGTCGTGGCCGTCTATCCAATACAGACGGGTGCAGAAGCGGCCGTCACGGAATTGCAGCATGCGGGGTTCGATATGAAGGGGCTCTCGATTGTCGGGAAGGATTACCGCACTGACACGGCGCGCGCGCGCGCGCGCGGCAATACGCGGCGGGGGAGTTCCAAAAAGCGGGAACATCCTGAAGAGAAGATCTGTTTACGGTTTGAAGAAATCCGGCCATATATGTGATTCCGGGCCTAATGCGGCTAAGAAGCCGCATTGAGAATCTTTGTTCGCGACCTTGAACCGACCTCTACGCGTCGTGCGCAGATGTCGCGAACAATTCTAACGATACAAGAAAAGGAGAGCGGAAATGAGACACTTAAAGCGCGTCATTTTGCCGAAAGCCGGAAGGGGGAGCGGAACAACGAAAGCAGTGCATGTGATCGCATGGATCGCCAGCATCGTCTTGGGGGGTATGGTCGTCTCCGCCGCGCTTGCGGGCGCGGCGACGGACCCGCCCAGCCCCGCGCCAACCCAGGCGAAAGCGGGTGAAGCGCCGGTGAATGCGCCGATGCCGGCGTGTCCGATGTGCCCCATGATGGCAGGCGGAGGAAAAGGCATGGGCATGGACATGCCTCCGGCCATGAGACAACGTTGCCAGATGATGATGAACGCCGAAATGTCCAAAGACGACGCGGCGTGCCTCCTTGCAATCAAAGAAGAACTCAAGCTTACCCCGGAGCAGGTTCAAAAACTCGAGCAGATCGTCAAACAGAGCAGGCAAGAGGCTGCCGCCATACTTACGCCAGAGCAGCAGAAGACTTTGGCGGAGGTACCCGGGCAATCGGCATCCATGAGCGCAATGCATGCGAAAATGCACGAGAAGATGATGCAGAAAATGGAAGGCGCCAGCCCCAAGACAACGGAAGAGAAACCGGTGAAGGCGCCGGAGGGCGGTGCTGCCCCCAAGAAGTAGGCGCTGCAAATTCCAGCCGGACAATTGGCTTGACGTGACCACTGAATCGTAGTGCGTTCGCCACTATGATTCGGTGGTGCTTCATGATAATTGAAGATTGCTGCGGGAGATTGGATCGACTAGGCGCAGTGTAACCGTTGAAAGAAAAGGGCGGATTATGAAAACACGAGGAACTGCGTTGTGTATAGGGCTGGGCGCCCTGATTGCTGTGATCGCGAGTGCGGCGGCGGTACATGCCGAAGAAGCAGGCAAGAAGGCGAGCAGTTACATGTCGCCTGTGGCGACCGAGAGCTTTCAGTCGGTCATGGCGAAGATGAAGGCCGCGAAGCCTGAGATTATCAAGCGGCACATAGCGTTGCTCGAACAGCGCTATGACCTGAGCGACAATCCTTTGAAAGGGGTTGCCATGTCTCGAGGGAAGTCCGTGCAGGCGGGGGTACGGGTGAAGCTCCCGACAGGGTTGACTTGGGAACAACTGGGCGAGATGACGCCTGAGCAAATCAAAGAGAACGGTGTGATCCCGGGTGGATTCATGCCGCTTCCCTTTCCGAATCATTCAGAAGGCGGGATGCTGTTTCCACCACACGTGATTGACGAGATCAAGAGCCAAGAGCAGCGGGATCTCACCCGGTTCGACCTCGACTATGACCTGCCGGTGCATTTCCTGCCCGAATACCCGCCGGCACTCTACTTGACGACGCGCCCGGATTTGGGCGATGTGTCGCAGGGCAAGGTCATTACGATCATGAATTACTATGAACTGTTCAATGGGCTGCTCAATCCCAAGCAGATCGAAGGGGTGCGGCTCCTGGTCACCCCGTTTCCCCAACAGCAATTCAATCAGACGGAAGATCGGCGTTCGGAGTTGCCCAGCCGTGGCGTAGCGTGTTTCGATTGCCACGTGAATGGCCACACCAATGCGGCCACGCACCTCGTTGGCGATATCCGGCCGCAAGAGTTCCGGCACCGCATCGAAACGCCTTCGCTTCGCGGGGTGAACATCCAGCGATTGTTCGGCTCGCAACGGGCGCTCAAATCGGTGGAGGATTTCACGGAGTTCGAACAACGCGCGGCCTACTTCGATGGCGATCCCGTCATAGCCACCAAGAAGGGCGTAAACATCCTGGAGCGCGGCAGCCAGGTGCATTTCATGGCGGAGTTTCAGTCAATCGTCGATTTCCCGCCCGCGCCAAAGCTCGACATCTATGGGAAGCTTGACCCGGCAAAGGCGACGGAGCAGGAATTGAAGGGGCAAGAGCTGTTCTTTGGAAAGGCGAAGTGCGACGTGTGCCACCCGGCGCCTTACTATACAGACAACACGATGCACAACCTGCAGGTGGAGCGCTTTTACAAGCCCCAGCTGATTAACGGGCAAATGGCCAGTGCCGACGGCCCTATCAAGACCTTCCCCTTGCGTGGCATCAAGGATTCACCCCCGTACATGCATGACGGCCGGTTGCTCACATTGGCTGACACGGTCGAGTTTTTTAACATGATCCAGGGTTTGAAGCTGACGGAACCGGAAAAGGCCGATCTCGCCGCTTTCATGCTTGCTCTCTAGTCTTTGCCTAAGATTTACCGAACCTTTGCCTGGGTTTTACGAGAGTTTGGCAAAATGAGGGTGATGAGATGGCCGAGGGTGGCCGTGGCGTTCACGGCCGCGGTCTTTGCGAGGTACTTGACCATGGACAAGGAGTTTTTACCATGGGTTTGATTTTGCTGATCATTTTAATCTTGCTGCTCGTGGGCACGGTGCCCAGTTGGCCGCACAGCCGGAATTGGGGTTACGGCCCCAGCGGCGGCTTGGGGCTGGTGTTGGTGATCGTATTGGTGCTGTTGCTCTTGGGATACCTCCCTCGAGGCTTCTAACGCAAGTCCGATCGTGCGCGGTCCGGGCGGCGCATGGCTTCTCGCAATCGGGACGACGTTCGCGAGAACGCTGAAGTAGCACGCATCTCCCTGGGCCGCCTACTGTGGCGCGGAGTCGTATGAAAAGCTTTTCCGTAGCCATTTTGTTTGGGGCGTTGGCAATCCTGGTAAGCTGCAACCAGGGCACTTCGGGCGGCCCTGGCGCAACCACTCCCACGTCCAAGAAACCGATAGTCGGTCAGCGCAAATGCAATGCCACGCGATATCGAGAAGGGGATCAAGGCAGGATTTTTCCAGTATCTCACCAAACCCATCAAGGTCAATGAGTTCATGGATACGCTGAACGAAGCAGTGGCATTCGCGGAAGAGGCGGACAAATAGCTTTTCCCGTACCAGGGCAACTAACGAGTGAGCTTCCCCCCATCTTTCGACAGTTACCGGGGTGAATTAAGATGTCGTAGTACAGCAGGCGACAGCCTGCTTACGTCCTCACTATAGCAGGTCTGGTGCTGGGGGTCAATGCGTGTGCGGGAGGGGCGCGTTTTGGGGGCGTGGAGCGCAGGCCGTGTCCGCCGATAGGCGGACTGCCCGGAGGGCAAGGCCGGAGCGGAACGGCCCCAAAACGCGTGCAAAATTCTCCCGGGGGTTACTCTGTTTTGTGGCAACTTGCCGGGGTACGGTTGTCGAGCGCACTGTGCGGGCGCTGGTGGTTGTAGAATCGAAAATACCGCGAGAGCCCCGCGTGCAGGGCGTGACCGTCGGGATAGTCGCGCAGGTAGATGTCCTCGTACTTCACGCTGCGCCA
>JAPLKX010000594.1 GCA_026387845.1 Candidatus Hydrogenedentota bacterium
AGGCCGGGGCGTCGTTGATGCCGTCGCCCATGAACCCCAACACGTGGCCCTTACTCTGGAGCGCACGGATGATGTGTTCCTTGTGAGCCGGGGCCAGCCTGGCAAAGACGCTGGCCGCACTGGCGGCTTCGGCCAGTTCCGTCTCGTTCATCGTCTCGATTTGAGAGCCGAGCAAGAGATGCTCTACCGGCATGCCCACTTCCTTACAGATGTAGGCGGTGACGATCTCATTATCGCCGGTCAGGACCTTGACGTCCACGTTCAAGCTGTAAAGCCGCTTCAACGCCTCTGTAGCGGTGTCCTTTGGCGGGTCGAGGAAGGCCATGAAACCCAGCAGGATCAGGTCCGACTCATCCTTGACCGCGTAAACAGGCTCATCTGAGGAGCCCGGCATTTGCTTATAGGCCAGAGCGATCACCCGGAAGCCCTGACCGTTCAGACCGTCCGCCAACTGTCGGCGTTTGGCGTCGTGCTCGGGCAGAACTTCGATGACTTCCCCTTTGACTTCCACCCGGGTACACAGGCTCATCACTTCATCCACCGCGCCCTTGCAGATCAGCGTGTTCAACCCGGTTTCATCTTCCACCACCACCGACTCGTCGATCTTGCGGTACTTCTCCTTCGCTTTCAGGCGTTCTTCCAGTTCCTCATGGTTAAGGATCGCTTCGTCGAGCAGGTTCTTCAACCCGGTATGGTGGTAACTGTTCAGGTAGCCGTAATGCAGCACCTTCTCGCTGGGATCGCCGTACACGTCCAGATGCTTTTCGAGCACGATCTTGCCCTGGGTGAGGGTGCCGGTCTTGTCGGTGCACAGCACGTCCATCGCCCCGAAGTTCTGGATGGAGTTCAGGCGTTTGACGATCACCTTCATGCGGGCCATTGCCAGGGCGCCCTTGGACAGATTGACGGTCACGATCATGGGCAGCATCTCGGGGGTCAGCCCGACGGCCACGGCCATGGCAAACAGGAAAGCCTCGAGCCAGTTGTGCTTGCTCAATCCATTGATGAGGAACACAGCAGGAACCATCACGGCGATGAAGCAGATCATCAGCCAGGTGAACTTGTTGATGCCCTTGTCGAAGCTGGTTAGGGCGCGCTGCCCGACGATACTGGCGGCCAGCGATCCAAAGTAGGTCTGCGCCCCGGTATGGAGGACCACTGCCGTCGCGGATCCGCTCTCTACGCTGGAGCCCAGGAAGCAGATGTTGGGAAGTTCCAGTGGATTTTGAACGTCTGGCGACGCCTGAACGGCTTTCTTCTCCACCGGCAGCGCTTCGCCGGTAAGAGCCGCCTGATTCAGGAACAAGTCTTTGGCGGAAAGCACCCGTACATCAGCCGGCACCATATCGCCGGCTGCAAGCCGGATGATATCGCCAGGCACCAACATTTTGAGCGATACTTCTTCTTCCTTACCGCCTCGCACCAACGTCGCCGTGTTGCTGACCATCGCTTGGAGCTTCTCGGCCGCGTTATCGGCACGCATCTCCTGGAAGAAACGCAACACCACGCCCAGAACCACCATCGCGAAAATGACCACCATCGCCCGCAGGTCACCGGTTAGAAAGGAAAGCACGCCCAGCGCCACGAGCAGGAGGACCAGCGGATTCTTGATGTTGCCCAAGAGGCGCATCAGGGCCGATTGACGCTTCTCCTGGGCAATCTCGTTCATCCCGAACCGCTTCAAGCGAGATTCGGCTTCCGCCTCGCTCAGGCCGCTGAGTTGCGATCCAAGCTCCTTCAGGACAGCGTCGGTATCGGTACGCGCCTTCTCCAATAGTTGAATGGAATAATGCGCCCCGTTTGCGCCGGGGAGCTTACTTGGGCGCTGAGACGCGTCCGGGCCCTTCTTTGAAATCCCCATTCATGCTTCCGCTGTGTGCTGGATCTGGCGGGTGCGGTAATCTAGGCTGCGGCACCCGATCCTGATGATGGCGTCATTTGACCAGAATCCGTTCTCGGACTTCAACCTGAAAGGGTGGCCGGACAGATTCACCTCAATTCATTTTTCCTGCGGCCCTTTCATGGCGATCGTCTATGGATGCCTTTTTCACCGGGGCGTTGCCCCGGCCTTCTGATGGGTCGTCCGGTCCGAATCGGAATTCGGACCTACATTGTCTGCAGCAGTGAAGGGCAGCGTCCCCATATTTCCCTATGCTTTCAGCGCGCCGCTGGTGATGCCTTTCATGAACATTCGGGTGAACATGAGAAAGACGATCCCGAGGGGGATGGTCGAGATGGTGAATCCTGCGAGCATCTGGCCGTACATGCCCAGCACCCGGCCCTGGTAGCGGAGCATTCCGACGGTCAACACCATCACTTCCTCGCTCGACGTCGTCACCAGCGGCCAGAGAAAGCTGTTCCACACGCCGAGCGCGCTTCCGATGGCTACGACCCCCAGCGCGGGTTTTGCCAGCGGTACGCCGATGTGCCACAACTGCCGCAGCAGGCCCGCACCCCGGCCGCATCCGGCCAAAGCGAAGACGAGCGCCGCTGCTACCATCAGGAACAGCCGCAAGTTAACCATTAACTGCTACTCGTGCGGAATCGTCACAAACTCCACCAAGCGCCTTACACGACTCGGCCCTTGTGTGTCGATACAATGCCGCCGCTTCGGCGCCGCTTATGGCGCCTCTTCCCGGCGAAACCGCTCGACCAGCTTGTCGCCCTCTTTACTCATGCTTTCTCCCCACATCTTGATGCCGGCGAGGGTTTGCTCGTTCATATCAGGGGTGTACTTGCTCAGTGAGGGTTCGAACTGGCTGACGTGGCTGGCGGCCGCTTTGAGTTTCTGCTCCCACACCGGGGTGATGTCCACGGTGTAGTTGGGCTCGCGCGTGTCATAGTAGTAGGCGACCGGCACCTGGTAGGGTTTCAGCCCCTCGACGAGCAGGTGCTGTTCATAATAGAGGTGCCATTCGGCCCCAATAAACGCATCATGGCTCACCTTGGCGGCCTGGCGATGGTCCGTCTTGTGCCACTGATCGAACTTGGCGCCCGGATCCAGCGTAAACACGGCATCAGGCCGGTAAATCTTGATCTGCCTGGCCGCCTCGCCGCGAAGCCGCTGCGGGTCCGCGTACTCCAGATCGCCGTCGCAGTAACCCAGCCATACGATGTTCTCTTTGGGAATCCCCAGCGCGGCGCACGCCGCCTCTTCCTCCGTTTTCCGGATCCGCGCCAGCCGCTCGCTCGTCATCTCCAGGTCTTTCGACCCCGCGTCGTCGTTGGTATATATAACGATGACGACCTTGTTGCCGTTTTTGGCCAGGATCGCCATGATGCCCCCGCAACTGAACGTATCATCGTCCGGATGCGGCGCAAACACCATCACCGTTTTCCCTGTCCAGTTCTCGACCCGGTCCGCCGCTGCCACCGGCTCCGGCGTCCCCGCCGCTTCTTTCTCCGCCGCGACTGCCGACAAACCCAGCAGCAACCCCGCAACGACCAACCCCGCTGTCAGTGCTTTCATGCCTGGCCCTCCTCGTTTTCACGTCCTGCGTGTGTTAGAAACCAGGCCTATTAAGGCACACGGCGCGCGGCCAGTCAAATGCCATTACATCAACGGCGGCAGGCCACGGTGCAGCACAATGGCCATCGCCACATAATGAACCAGCGCCTGAACAAGCACCAGCACCAGCGTGTTCACCCCATACATCATCGAACGGCTGAAATACATTCGCCCCCGCTCATTGATTTCGGCGTTCTTCTCGCTCGCGTCCAGCAGCGACGGCAGGAACCGCCCCGTCAAGTCTTCATCCGATGCCGCGTTTTCCCGAACCAACCTGTACTGCGACCGCACCTTTTGCCATTCCTCGCTCGAAACCAGCGACACATGCCGCGGCTGCCCAGACGCCGCTCGAAGGTGAAACAACGCCAATAACAGGCTCAAAAACGCCAGTACCAGCGGCAGGTTGTACAACGCAAGCAGCCAACGGTTGCCCCCGGACAGCCCCAGGCCCGTACCCAGGTAGTTCCAACCGGCTACACCGACAAGACCCGTCAGCGCCGACAACGACAACAGCATCAGCACGTTCCTGGCCTGGGTACCCCGCATCTGCTCCAACTGCACCCGGTAAGTATCGTGGGCGAAATCAAACAACAAGTTGCCCGTATCCATCCGTGCTCCTTTGGCGCTTTGCGCCCGTAGACAAAAACATTTCCGGCACACTCCACACTCTTATAGACACAGCTTAGGAAACGGGAAATTCTCTCCCGGCTCTTTTGGAAGCAAGTTCTGCCGGAACCGGACCCCTTAGGGTTTTGTAAGCAAGATTACATGTTGACCGCCACACGAGCCCCCAACAATTCACTTAAAACCCGATTCGGCCCCGTTGCACAACGGCCGTCGTGTCTGCTAATTCTGATCTACAACTGCCCTAAACTTGCAAAATCGGTTGTGGCTACACCATTCAGATTGCAAGGTTTACCGGGAGACAGCCCCAGCGGCCTTCTTGTCAATAGATAACCCCTACGCATTTCCCAAAACATCCCATTGCCTTTTCCTAATTGATATGCTAACCTGTTTATATAACTCTGCTGGATGTGCGTGCTATGGGGCCACACATTTACGGTTGACCCGGGGTTTCAGATTCAGAAGGAGGGCCCGCCGGGGCGCGCAACGCCCTATCTCTTGTAGTACTGAAGTGCTTATGTTCAACAACTAAAACAGAAACGAACTGAGGACTTGAGGAGAAAAAGAGATGAAACGATTAGGCATGTTGTTGTTGGTGGCCGTGTTGCTGACGGGTTTCAGCGCGACGGCAGCGACCGTGAAGTTGACGATGATGGCCGTTGGTGGTCAAGGGACGACGAATCCGGCATCGCCGGGCGTTTACAACTACACCAAGAACACGAACGCTGTAGTCACGGCGTATCCGGCAGGCGGTTGGGCGTTCGTGAACTGGACCGGTTCGGTTACAAGCACAAACAATCCGCTCACGATCAAGATGAACAATAACAAGACGCTGACGGCGCACTTCACGCAGACGGTGCCGACGTACACGTTGACGACGTCGGTGGTCGGGCGTGGTACGGTGACGCCGGCCGGGACGACGCAGTACCAATCGGGAACGGTGGTACCTATCTCGGCGACGCCGGCGGACCAGTTCAGCCAGTTTGATCACTGGGAGGGATCGCTGAGCGGGTCAACGAACCCCACGACGATCACGATGAACTCCAACAAGTCGGTAACGGGCGTGTTTATCGAGCTTCCGAACCCGCACATGGCGCTGGAGAATTATGTCAACGCGCCCGACCCGAACTATGCGTGGAACCAGTACGCGACCGAGACGGCGATGTTCTATACCAACTACTTCATCGACATGACGTCGCAACAGTGGCGGACCGCCGAGGAAGTGGACCGCCCGATCTGGCAGCACTATCTGATCCTGACGAAGGGCTGGTTCGTAGGCAACACGTGCATCATCCTGATCGATGGCGGGAGCAATGGCGGCACGCCGCCGACGACTGGCGACCCCGCGATTGGTCAGGCGTCGTTTGCATACGGGTTCCCGGTTGCCGATCTGAAGCAGGTCCCGAACGAGCCATTGATGTTCGCGGACGAGCCCGGGGTGTACCGGAGCGAAGACGACATCCTGGCGTACAGCTTCGACAAGTACATCGTGACCGGGGATGAGACGTGGAACGGTCACCTGCCCATGGCGAAAGCGTCAGTCCGCGGCATGGACACGGTCCAGGCGCATTCGTCGAGCATTGTGGACTTCCTGGTGGTCGGCGCATCGAAGCGTGGTTGGACGACATGGCTGGTGGCGGCGCTGGATGACCCGCGCATTATCGGCTACGTCCCGATCGTGATCCCCATCCTGAACATAGAACTGCAGATGGACCACCACTGGGAGTCCTATGGGTTCTATTCGTCGGCTGTCCAGCCGTATGCGGATTTCGATCTGTTCTGCCGGCTTAAGACGGAGCCGGGGGCTGAGGATTGGCTGCTGATCGAAGACCCGTACACCTACCTTGGCACGTCTTCGACCATTGCGAACAAGCCCAAGCTGCTCATCAACGCCAGCGGCGACCAGTTCTTCATGCCGGATTCGCTCCAGTACTACTGGAACGACATCCCGGGGCCGGGCACGAAGCACGTCCGCATCATCCCCAATGCCAGCCACGGCATGGAAGAAGGGGATTCGTTTAACCAAGCGCTGTATACGGCCCTGGCTTGGGGGACCAAGGTAGACGACGGTGCGGCGCAGCCCGTCTACAACTGGACGGTCGACGCCAACGGCATCACCGTCACCTGTGGCAGCACCCCGAGCGGCGGCGCTGTGATGTGGCAGGCGACGAATCCGACGGCGCGGGATTTCCGCGTAGAAACCATCGGCACGGTGTGGACAAGCTCCGCGCTGATCAACCAGGGCAACAACACGTATGTGGGTTATTGCCCGCCGCCGGCCGAGGGCTGGACGGCGTATTTTGTCCAGGTCGATTTCGGTAACGACGAGAAGTACACGTCCGAGATCGTGATTACGCCTGATATCCTGCCGTTTGCAGGCACCCACTGCTTGTAATCGCTGGCTTCGGACTGTTTTACGGCCGGTTTTGCCGCACCTCAGGTGCGGCGAAACCGGCCTCTCTTTGCCAGCCCAAACCCAGGCCACACGTGTATGATGTAACCACACTGACACGTAAAAAAGAGGCTAATTACGTCCCCCTTTTGCGGTAGCATGCGGCGTAGCCCGCGATATCCCGAATGCGCTCAATATCCCAAATAGAAGTCCAAGTCGATTTCGGAAACGACCACAAATACACCCCCGAAATCGTCGTCACCCCTGATACGCTGCCGTTTGAAGGCACGCACTGCCTCTAATCGGCTAAGTTAAGTTACGCTAGTCCCCGCGGCCCTTACGAGGGCCGCGGGGTTTTAGGTTTAGTTCGTGAGTGGGCCATAATCCCCACTTTGACAAGGCGTCAATGTAAGCGGGGGCACGTTTTCTAAATCTCCTTACCAACCTCGATATGGCAGCGTTTTTCCCTTCTTAATTGATCACTGCGCCTTCCTTTTACCTGGCTAACACGCGTCTTTCCAACGAGTTACCTGGCACTTCTCCATCCTGTTTGAGAACCTTGCCAAAAAGTTTCTTTCATGATAGGGTAACAGGTGTGCTACACACACTGCCGCTGGTATACGGCGTTTCTGGGGAAATAAGGCCGCAGCGGCGGTTACCGAAAGTGTCACCCGAAGTCACGCTGTGAACTGCTGCCCGCTGGTACTTTGTGGAAGGGAGGTGATCGGGGAAGGCAACTCCGCAGTCCGGAACGTCGCAGGGATGGGCAACAGGAGAAGAACAACTAAGACAAAGAGGAGAAATCGAGATGCGAAGAGCACTTCAAGTGTCACTTGTAGTCCTGCTTGTTACGATGTTTGCGGTGGCGGCTGACGCTGCCAAACTGACCATCACAGTCACGGGCCAAGGCACCACGTACCGTGCGCCAGGAACCTACAGTTGCGGTTTTGGCGAGGAGGTGTGGATCTGGGCGATACCGGCGGAGGGTTGGAAATTCGACCATTGGTCGGGTGGTATGAGCGGTTGCCTGAACTCCGATAAAATTGTTATGTGGTTGTTCAACAAGACAGCGACGGCGAATTTTGTTCAACTGCCGCCGTTGAGCCCGAACACGGCGCTGAAGCACTTCATGGCGAAGGCGGACACGAACTATGTCTGGAACAACTACCAGACGACGTATAGTTTCGGGTACACGACGTATTTTGAGGACATGGTATCGCAGCAATGGCGGACCGCCCAGGAAGTTGACCGACCCATCTGGCAACACTACGTCATCATCCAGGTCGGCTGGTTTGCGGGCGACACGGCGATCATGCTGATCGACGGGGGCAGCAACGGCGGCACCCCGCCCAGCGAGCCCGACAGTACCATCGGGTACATGTCGCTGCTGACGGGATTCCCGGTGGCGGACCTCAAGCAGTGCCCCAATCAGCCCCTCTACTTCACGGATGAACCCGGTGTGAGCCGCTCCGAAGACGACATCCTGGCGTACAGCTTCGACAAGTACATGGTTACGGGCGATTACACATGGAACGGCCACCTGCCCATGGCCAAAGCAGCCCTGCGCGGGATGGACACGATCCAGCATCAACTCGGGACGACGAAGTTCCTGGTGGCTGGCGCTTCGAAACGCGGCTGGGCCACTTGGCTGACGGCGGCGACCGACGACCCGCGCATCATTGGGTTCGTGCCGATTGTAATCCCGATCCTGAACGTGGAAGCCCAGATGGACCACCACTGGGAGTCTTATGGGTTCTACGCTCCGGCGGTCGATCCTTACTCGGCGTTTGACCTGTTTTGCCGGATCAAGTGCCCGACCGGTGTTGACTGGATGGAGATCGAAGATCCGTACCGGTATTTCGGTGAGTCGACCACCGTCTCGAACAAGCCGAAGTGCCTGGTCAATGCCAGTGGCGATCAGTTCTTCTGCACGGACTCGCTGCGATTCTACTGGAACGACATTCCTGGCCCGGGCACCAAGCACGTCAGGATCATCCCGAACACGAGCCACGGCATGGAAGAGCCCGGCGCGTATGACGCGGCCCTGGCCACTGCCATCGCGTGGGGCAAAAAGGTCAAGAACGGCGCGGCACAGCCCGTCTACTCGTGGGTGGTCAATGGTGACAACTCGATCACGGTCACGTGCGGCAGCCAGCCGAGTGGCGGCGCGAAATTGTGGCAGGCCACCAACCCGACTGCCCGCGACTTCCGGTATGAGTTGATCGGCGCCGCGTGGACCAGCACTACGCTTCCGGGCACCACCAGCTTCACTGGCTACTGCCCGCCTCCGGCGCAGGGCTGGACAGCGTATTTCGTCGAAGTTGATTTCGGGAACGACGAGGTTTACACGTCCGAGATCGTGATTGCGCCTGATATCCTGCCGTTTGCCGGCACTCACTGCTTGTAGTTTGTCGTAGTTGCCCCAGAATAAGCCGCGGCCCCGATCCGGGGCCGCGGCCTTTTTACGATCATCCTCTAAGGGCGCGCCTAATTCGCGCGCTGAATTTCCTCCCCTCCAAACATCAGCTTGTCCCCCACAATGTCCAGGTAATGGACTTCGCCCTTATCGTCGAAAATCTTGACCCGCTTGCCTTCGACGGCCCATTTCGCCCTTACTTGGTCGTTGATCCTCCAAGTCCCGTCCGGCGCGAACTCGATTTCCAACTTCTTGCCCTGCATCATGCCCTGGTTGGGATCCGTTGGGAAATCGGGCTTCCATTTGGTGCCGGCCAGCGTGCGGGCGTTCAGCGGTTCTTTGGGGGGTTCCGCGGGAGCAGCCTCGGCGGGCTGTTCCGGGGCCGGCGCGGCGGGCGGTTCTTCAACGGCCGCCGTGGGCGCCTCGACAGGCGCGGGCGCCTCCACTATCGGCGTAACGGGCGCGGGCGCCGGCGCTGGCGCGGCCGGTGGCTCAACCGGCAATGGCTCCGCCTTGCCCCGCTGCAATATGACCACCGTGGCCACCACCGCCACTAGAATCAGGCCCACCAATACCAGCATGCCTTTGTTTGCCGCGCCTTCTTTTCTCATTACGAGTCCTTTCTTCTCCTCACCACCTGCAATCGGGTTTATCCTGCGCCAATTGGTAATTACTCAAATGCCCAACCAATGTAGCATCTTCCACCGAAAACCGCAACAGCACGGCGTATTAATTTTCCGGTTTTTCGGGGGGGGGGGGGGGGGGGGGGGGGGGGGGGGGGGGGGGCAATAAGCTAAGTGAGAACGGTAATGCCAGCCAAATCCAACTACCAGGGAGTCATCCTCGCCGCGGGCCACGGGTCGCGCATGGGGCCGTTCGGCAACCTTTTTCCCAAGCCCATCATCCCCATCGCCAACAAGCCCCTGCTCGTGTACCAGCTCGAGCATATGAAGCGCCTGGGCATCGAAGAGGTCATCATCGTCATAGGCCACCTCGGCCACCGAATCACACAGGTCCTCGGCGACGGGACTCAGTTGGGCGTCCGGATCAAGTACGTCGAGCAGGAAAAACGCCTCGGAATCGCCCACGCCGTCGGCCAGCTCGAAACCTGCATCGACCGGCCGTTCATGCTGTTTCTGGGCGACATCTTTTTCGAACTGACCGACCTCAACGCGATGGTCCACGAAATGGAGCAGCATGGCGCCGCCGCCGTACTCGCCGTCCGCGAAGAAACCGATCCCGAGGCCGTCAAGCGAAATTTCTGCGCCATCACGCGCGAAGACGGCTCCGTCCGCAGAGTCATTGAAAAACCCCGGCAACTGCCCTGCATGACCAAAGGCTGCGGGTTGTACCTGTTCGATCTCTCCATTTTCGACGCCATTCGCCACACTCCCCGAACCGCCATGCGCGACGAATACGAAATCACCGACTCAATCCAAATCCTGATCGACTACGAATATCCCGTCCGGATTGCCGCCGTCGTCGAGTTCGACATCAACGTTACGTATATCGGCGACTTGATCACGTGCTCCCGCCACGTACTCCAGCGAAACAACCTCACCCGCCTCGTTGGCAACGGCTGCCGGCTCGCATCCGGCGTGGAACTCGTCGAAACCGTCCTGGGCGACAACGTCGTCATCTCCAAGCCCGCTAGGCTCGAACGCTGCGTTGTCCTCTCCGGCGTGTCACTGGACAGCGGCATTGATTACGCAGATGCCGTACTCACCCAAGAAGGCGTCCTCCGCCCCTACCTCGAAGCTTGAGCCGTATGGAGTGCGGCAGCTTGCTGCCGCTTTGAGTGCGACTAGCCGTTGGCGCGTAGGCGTCTGAAAGCGGCAGCAAGCTGCCGCACTCCATATTGCCTATTCAATCACCGCCAGCGCCGTCTCCACATTGCCGAACGGCGCGCTCACCTGGATCCCCGCAATCCGCTCCCGGATCTTCTCGACAGCCTCCCGCGCGATCGCGATACCCGTTTCCCGCTGATCGTCTTTGCCTTTTGCCGCCGCCATCCGTTCCATCACATCCTCGGGGATCACAACGCCCGGCACCTCGTTCTGCAAAAACGCCGCGTTCCGGTAGCTGGCCAGCGGCCAGATGCCCGCCAGTACCGGAATC
Source organism: Candidatus Hydrogenedentota bacterium (assembly GCA_026387845.1). Classification (GTDB taxonomy): domain Bacteria; phylum Hydrogenedentota; class Hydrogenedentia; order Hydrogenedentales; family SLHB01; genus JAPLKX01. The sequence goes on from JAPLKX010000594.1 coordinate 11,059, forward strand.
CCGAGGTCCTGCACTTTGTCCAGGAACCGCAGCAACGGCTCGGGATCGAACACCGGCTGCGTGATGGCAAACTCTGCCCCCGCCTCGACCTTCTGCCGGAACCGACGCACCTCTCTTATCTGATCCAGCGCTGTCGGGTCGGCCCCGACGCCGATCACGGCGTTCGTCTTCGGCTGGATCGCCTGCCCGCCGAGGTCGATGCCTTCGTTCAACCGGCGCTGGATGCCGCACATCCCGATCGAGTCCGTGTCGAACACGCCGCTGGCAAACAGGAAGTTGCCCAGCTTGGGC
>JAPLKX010000424.1 GCA_026387845.1 Candidatus Hydrogenedentota bacterium
AGAGGGGGTACTTTTCATGTCTAGGCCGTCGTCAGGAGGTTTTGAAGAAAAGACCCGGATGTGCCCGACCTGCCGGATGGAGATCAGCTTTTTTGCCACGAAGTGCCGTTTTTGCGGCGAGCCGGTGGGGCGTCCCAAGGAGGAAGTGCGCCAACTGACGGTGCACGACCTCGGCGGAGAAGCCGGCACCCAGTATGCCCCAGGCGAGGACGTGGTAGACGCGCTCGAGATGTTTCGCCAGGAAGAAATGGCACGGACTCAGCAGGAGGACCCGAAGAAGTCCTGGTTTGGCAAAGAGAAAAAGGGCGCGCCGGGCCCGGGCCCCGTATCCCCATATAGCGAGTTGCCCGGACTTGACCCGATGTCGCGCGACTTGGCGTCGGTGGGCGGTTTTGGCCGTTCCACCCGGACGGTGAGGCGTGAGACGCTCCTGACGAAGAAGCTGGCGGTGCTGGGCGGATTCGTGGCGGCGATCCTGATCGTGTACTTCGGCGGCGGATTTGTGAAGGCGAAGTATGACGATTACATGGCGAGAAAGAACGCCAAACCCGTGGTGAGCGTGGATAACCAGGCGATGGCCATCCTGCAATCGGGCGGCTCACCCGTGGACGCGCTGGGCGCCGCGATGACGGCACTCAACTCGGCCAATACGCCGGAAAACATCGAGGTGGCGAACCGGGTCCGCGATGCCCTGCTCGAACAGGTTGAAACCCTGCTCAACGGCGAACCCTGGGACCCCGGCAACCTCGACAAAGCCTCCAACATGGCCGCGCGCGCACTCCAACTGGACCCCGACACGCCGGCCTTGCGCAAGCTGGCCGAAAGCGTAAAAGGGGAAGTGTTCGCGTATAAGATGTCGATCAAGGAAATCGATATGCAAGCGGGAACGGCGACGTTGCGCGTCCTGTATCCCGACCGGCCCGAAGACCTCGTGGTCAAGAAAAAGGGCGACAAGGTCCTGAACCGGTTCGAGGTGAAGAGCATCACGAGGGACAGTGTCCGGTTCAGCGATTCGCAACGAAAAGGCAAATCGGGGCTCAGCCGCGAGTTCAAGATTTTCATGGACGGCTCGATAAAGCCGGCCTGATTGGCACACATCCAAATTTGGGGACGCTGGGGCTGTTGAAAAAGTCCGATGTCTGCTCTGAAACTTCCGTTCTTCTTACCAGATCCAACTGATGCAGACAGCGTAGGTCCGAATTTCGATTCGGACTGGACAACGCCCCGTGCCCGTCCCATTCGGAGATGGGACCTACTTTTTTGGTTTGTTTTCTGTCCCTGCTTTTCGCAGCCATAAAGCGCGTTCCCATATTTCGTGCGCGGGGGGATTTATGTTAGTATGCGGCGTGCGCGGGTGCTTGTACAAGGAGTGACGACATGCCCATTACAAGAGTAGCGGGGATACTTGCGGTTTGTTTGGTGGCGGCGAGCGTTTGCTCGTGCTCGATCTTCCGTCATGGCAAGAGTGAGGCGGGGGCGGTGGCGCCGGTTGCGGCAGGCCCGGCGAGCCCGGCCGTTTCGGACACGGATCGGGAGGCGGCCCTCTTGAAAGTGGTGCAGCAGTCAATTGATGCGGCGAAACGGGAAGGCGCCGGGCAGCGGGACTCGGTGATCCAGCGGAAACCGTATTTCTTCAAGGCGTACGACATCTACTCGGGGAACGCGGAAGACGCCAAGGTCGTCATCCAGGAAAAAGACAGCCACAGCCTGCCGTACATCGCGGATGTGACGATCGAGAAGCAGCGGTTTGCCACCCGGCTTCACCGCAAACGGATTGACGCGGAACGGGACACGTCGTTCCTGCGCGAAACCGGCGCTGAAACCGTTACCTACGAGTATCGCAACGGCAAGTGGCAACGCGCGGGCAGCCTGTTTCTGGCGGAGAAGAAGGAGGAGCAGGTGAACGGCGAATGGGCCGCCGTCAAGGAAGAGCCCAAGCCCGCCATGAAACCCGAGTCGAGCAGAGGCTGGCTGAGCAGGGCGTGGTCGGCGATCACGGGAAATTGATTCAACAGGCAGGTTCAGGGGCGCCCGGTTTTTGCCGGGCGCTTTTTTGCCGGAAATGGCGGAGAACGGGCCAGTGATGCAATCAATGCAACCGGCGGGGACGCAAACAGCCCAGGAAAAAAGTTTTTCGATCTTCGAGATGGTCCTCATCATCGTTGCCCTGGTGTTCGCGCTGATGGGGGCGCAGGAGTACAACCGCGGCGATGCCAGCGCCAGCCGGCTCGCCACCGTCTACAGCCTCGTCGAAGACCGGACGTGGTACATCGACCGGCCCGCCGGCCAGCCCCCCGTAAGTTTTGAGCAGGACACCATCGACAAGGTGATGGTGAACGGGCGGATGTTGTCGAGCAAACCGCCCATGCTTCCCCTGGCGATGGCCGGGGAGTATTGGGTGATGAAGAAGGCGCTGGGCTGGAGCCTGGACAAGCCGGAAGACGCCAACAAGATTGTGCGGGTGATGGCGACGACGCTGGTGGGTTTTTCGTACGTGCTGGCGCTGGTATTGTTTGGCAAAACGCTGCGGATGTTTGTTGATGATCCGCTGATTCGCCTGCTGTTGCTGTTTTTCCTGGCGTTTTGCACGCAGTTGTGGGGATATTCGACGCAGATCAACAACCACGTGCCGGCGGCGGCGATGGTTGTGGCGGCCATTTACCTGGGTGCGGGTTTGAGGTGGGGCACGCTTTCTCCGCGGTGGTGGCGTTTTTTCCTGTTTGGATTGACGGGCGCGCTGGTGCTGACGCTCGATATGCCGGCCACGGTCTTTGTGGCGGGGGCGGGCGTGTACCTCCTGGCCAGCCGGCCGCGGCAGACGTTGACGTGGGCGGTCGCGGGCGCGGCCATCCCGCTGGCGATCCACCTGGGAATCCTCTACGCGACAACAGGCAGCCTGCTGCCCGTGCAGACTACCCCCGCCGCCTACTTGTACGAAGCCAGCTATTGGCGCAACCCGCAGGGCGTTGACGCCCTGTTCCAGCCCAAGGGCACGTATCTGTTCCACATGACGCTCGGGCGCTGCGGAATTTTTTCGCTGTACCCCATCCTGCTGGTGGGCATGGCGGCGGCGTTGCGGGCAACGTACAAAAAGACGGTGAAGGGTCGCGTGGACATCCTTTTGGGTGCGGCGGCGTTTGCCATCATGACGGCCTATTATGTGCTCAAGACGAACAATTATGGCGGCGAGGCCTACGGGTTTCGGTGGTATATCCCGGCGATGCCGGTCCTGTTGTTGATGGGTGCGCCGGTGTTCATGACGCTGCGCGTGCGGTGGAAATGGCTGTTCGTCGGTGTGATGATCGGCATTTCGTTTTACTCCGGGTTTCAATCGGCGCGCTCCCCGTGGGGCGCAAACCTCAATTGGACCAACACGCTTTTCCTCGGGCCGACCTACGGCCCCTAGAAATTGCCAATTTGAGATCTCAGATTTGAGATTTGAAATTTGAGATCTGAACTCCAGTTTCGAGGCGTCGTGATCATGCGACACGCGATTTTCATGGCCGTTGTGTTCTTGCTGGTGTCGGTGGCGGCGTGCGTAACGGCGGCGCCGGCGGCCGACATCGTCGAAGTCGCCGCCATCGGCGATTTCCGGCCGGATTGGCGGCCGCTGTTTCGCGGGCTTGACCTTTCTGCGGGGCGCCTGTCAGGCGATGCGCCGCAGGCGTCCTACGCGTTGCGGGTGGACCTGCACGAGCCGGGCATCGAGTTCCTCACCACGCCGTCCAACTCTGACAAGCCGCTCGACACCGACGGAAGAACCACCAGCCGGTTCCTCGAAGAATTCAAATGCCAGGCTGCCGTGAACGCATCGCCGTTTTCGCCCGTACAAGGGGACGGGGCGCCCAAAGACGTGCTGGGCCTGTCGGTTTCCCGGGGCGATGCCTATTCGGCGCCAAACGACATTTACGGCGCCTTGATCATTACGAAAGACAACCGGGCGCGGATTGCGAAACCGCCGGTGGATGCCGCGGGCGCGTACAACGCGGTGGGCGGGTTCGGGCTGTTGTTGGAAGAGGGAGCGGACGTCGGGGCGAATGGGGAACGCCATCCGCGGACGGCCGCGGGCGTCTCAAAAGACGGCCGGTATCTGTACCTCCTCGTTATAGACGGCCGGCAAGCCGGATACAGCGCCGGTGCAACGACCTCGGAGACGGCCCAGTGGCTGCTGCGGCTGGGGGCATGGTCGGGGCTGAACCTGGACGGCGGGGGATCGACCTCCATGGTGGTGGCCGATGAGACCGGCAAGGCGAAGCCGGTCAACAGGCCCATCCACAACAACATCCCCGGCCTCGAACGCGTCAACGCCAACCACCTCGGCATCTACGCAAAACCACTCAAGTAGGAGGCCGACTTCTCCGAAGTCGGCCGGTCAACGGTCGGACCGGCGATTAAGATTAAAGCTCGGTGAGGGAAGGCGCTCGAGTTTGGCCGGCATGTTGGTTGTACGCCACGAAAGATCAGACAGCCTTGGATGGAAAAGCGACCCGACTTCGGCGAAGTCGGGCTACTTCGGCGAAGTCGGGCTACTTCGGCGAAGTCGGGCTACTTCGGCGAAGTCGGGCTACTT
>JAPLKX010000530.1 GCA_026387845.1 Candidatus Hydrogenedentota bacterium
TTTTTCGGCGGCCGGTTGTTCAGTCTCGACTTTGGGGTCGGTTTTAGCGGTTTGTTTTGTCGTGGTGTCGGGAATGTCGGTTTCGAGTTTGGCGAGTTGGATTTTATCGGGTGCAGGTGGTTCATCGGGGGAAGAATACCCTTTAACGACGAGCCGCTGGCCTATCCGGATGGTGGAAGCTTTGGACAATTTGTTCCAGGCGAGGAAATCGTCGACGCTCACGCCGTACTGTGCGGCGATTTTAGCGGGGCTTTCTCCGGGCTTGACGATATGTGTGAGTTGTTCGGCTTCTTCCTGTCGTGCATCTTCAACCATCTTGTCGAGCGGGGATACAACCAGTTTTTCGCCGGCCGTAATCCGGGCGTTTTTCTTCTTATTCCATGCCAGCAGGTCTTTTATAGAGACTTTGTTGTGCTGTGCGATTTCGTACAGGGTGTCGCCTTTTTTGACGGTATATACGGCGTTGGCGAGTCTGGCCCGTGCGGCGGGTTCGGTTTGCGGGGCGGCCGTTTCATCGGCCACGGCGGCTTCGACGACTTGATCGGGCTCAGCCGGGGCGGCGGACTCTCCCGGAATGACCAGGCGCTTGCCCTGGACCAGGTGGTTGTTTGACCGGAGCCGGTTGGCTTTAGCGAGGCTGCTTAGGGACACGCCGTACTTCTCGGCGATTTGGCTGAGCGTTTCGCCGCGCTTGACGGTGTGAGTGGTTTTGCGGCCGGTCGATGAGGCGAACGATTCGGAGCGGACTTTGGGCATTGAATGGAGGGCCGTAACAAGTCGTGCGCCGGCGTCGGTTGGCACGGCGAGTGCGAATTCGCCCTGGGGCGGGGTGACGCCGCGGATCAGGTCGCAGTTAAACGCGCGGAGTGTGCCTTCGGGGAGGCCGCATGCTTTGTCGAGTGCGGCCAGCGAATACGAGCCCTGCACGGTGACGGGGATGGTCTCTTCGGGGGACTGTACGTTGGCCATGAAGCCGAATTTTTCGGGGCTGTTGGCAACGAGGATCGACGCGACAAACTTGGGGTAGAACTTCCGGCTCTCTTCCTGCATGCGGGTGGCGCCGATGGACGATTCGAGCAGCCTCCACAGGTTGGTCTCCCCGCCGGACGCGGCGATGACCCGTTCAAGCCCGCCCTCGCCCATGTTGTAGGCGGTGATGGCCAGAGCCCAGTCGTTGTTGAACTGGACGCTGAGGTCGCGCAGGTAGTTGGCGGCGGCGACGGTGGATTTTCTCCAGTTGAACCGTTCGTCGACATACCTGTCGATCCGCAGGCCGTACCGGGAGCCGGTGCCCCGCATGAACTGCCACATCCCCCCTGCGCCCGCCCGCGACACCACCTTGGGCGAAAACTGGCTTTCGACCATAGCCAGCCAGACCAGGTCGAGTGGCAGGCCGGCCTTGGCAAGCTCGGCCCGAACAAACGGCAGATATCTGTAGCTGCGGTCGATTCCCCCCTGGAAATTGCGCGGGTACAGCATCTGGATCTCTTCGATCTCCGCCAGGATCCTGTCGGACAGCGGAAATTCGATGTTGATGTCGCCCGAGACTCGGTCGGCGATATCGGGGGTTTCAGTTCGCTGGGAAATCGCTCGAACAGTTTGGCGTGCTGCTCGCTGTTTTGGAGGATGCGTTTGAATTCGGAACGGAGGTTGTAAAAAACGCCCGGGTCAAAGTTGGCTTCAGAGAGGAGTTCGAGCATCCGTGTGTAATGCTTGAGCGCGGCCTCTTTGTCTCCGTTTTCCTGAGCCTTATTGGCCGCCTCGAAGTTTTCCTGAGCTTCCCTGAGAATGTCGGCCATGGCCCGAGCCGAGACAGGTGCCAGCTGCTGGGTGTGCACTTTAGCAACTGGTAGTGGTGTGAAGCTGTGATCGGCCCTGTCTGTTGTGGTGCAGCCGACCAAAATGGATAAGAGGCCTGACATGGCCAAACACGGTAAGTACGCGCGTCGTATCATCACGGCAGTCTCCGCTTGACCATCTTCCGCAGCCGCGTCGCCCGCTGGCGCGGGCGCCGTTGCGGAAGATGAGGGCTTATTCCGTGTCCGAGACCCGGGCGCTCAGCCGGGGCCAATCTCAAATTTCAACCAGCCGGTGACAGACCTAAGACGTTTGGTACAAAGGCCGTTGGAGAGTCATCCACACAAGCTGTGTACCAATCCAGGTGCCTCCCAAGGCTCAGGTAGTATAGACTACAACGTTTTGTATGTCAAGGGCGGCGATTGGGAATAACCACAATGGATAGTGTAGACTTTTTTTTTGGCGGGCCAGGCATTTTCGAGTGTGCATAGGCGGGGTAGTTTACATAAATGTCGTGACATTGACAAATTTGTACGCCCGTTGACAGAAGAGGAGATACGCGATGAGGTATTTCAAGAAGCTTTTGGGGAAGAAGTGCTATTTGTCTCCGATGACGGTGGATGATGCGGAGCAGTTCACGGAGTGGCTGAATGATCTCGAGGTGATCAGCAACCTGGGCGCGTCCGCCGAACCCATCACGGTTGCAGGGGAGCGCAAGAAGCTCGAGGAGCTTGGCGACAAGCATGTTTATGCGATCGTGGACCTCGAGACGGACAAGTTGATTGGATCGACCGGGCTTAACAACATCCATGAAACGCACCGGTGCTGTTCGCTGGGCATCATGATCGGCGACAAGTCGTATCACGGCAAGGCGTATGGGCGCGAGGCCATCGGGCTGCTGCTGGGTTTGGCGTTCAACTTCCTGAACATGCACAACGTGCTGCTGTGGGTGTACGAAGACAACGCGCGGGGCATCGCCTGCTACAAGAGCGTGGGGTTCAAAGAGTGCGGGCGCAGGCGCCAGGCCAACCGGCTCAACGGCAATTGGCGCGACATCATCTTTATGGACATCCTCGAGGAGGAGTTCGCCGCTCAACAAGCCGGTGCGTGAAGCCTGTCAATCGATAACTCGCCCTGTCACCACCACAAAGACGTTGATCCCTTCCACGCTGCTTTTTCCAATTACGACAGACTGCCCTTGGACAAAAGCCAGGTCGGTTTGGATCCAGAGAGAACGTTCGGGGCCGCCGCCCTCGCAGGTGAATTCGTCTAGCTTGATGGTTTGAACGCCTTCAGGGTTTCCACTCACGGAGACTCGCCCGCGGAAAGTTATGGGAGTGCTTTGGAACATGGTATCTCTCAGGCTGAAACCTTGGCCATCGCACCCGCGCACGACGTAAGATCCGGCCATTGCGATTTCGGGGTTGGGGTAGATTTTTTTGATCTGTGCGACAACGTCGGCGAGTTGTTCGGGGACGGGATAGTTGCCTCCGTCGGCAGTGAGAAGATAGAACTGCAGCTCGACGTTCTTGACGCTCATGGGCACGTCAAACCGTTTTACCAACTGCTCGATGGTTGCGAGGGTGTCGGGCGCGGCTTTGACGGAAATGGCCTTAAACTGTTCCTGTGGCTCGATTTCGGCATCAAACACTTTGAGTAGCCGCGCCATGTCCGATGGTGAGGTATTCGCGAGAGGAATGACGGTGGCTTTCTTTGGCTCGCCCCAGACGCGGGTCTTGTCGAGCATGTCGCCAACTGACCCCATCATGTCTTTAAGAGCCTCCAGGTCGTCTTCATGTTTTTTCTTGAAGTCGTCCATGGCGTCCGAACATTTATCCATGGCCTGTTTAGTTGCATCTTCAGCCACAGCGCTCTGTTCGGGCGGTACGACGATACTGGTCGTGTCCTCGGCGGCCGCGACGCACAAGGCGATAAGCAAAGTTGCGCATAATACGAAGGATTTCATGACGGTCTCCTTTCTATTCTGAAAGCATGACGAACACCACGTTCGGGTCGTCAGTCAGCAGTTTGACCATAACGGGCTTGTTCACGGGCGGTACCGCGGGGTGCGTCAGGCCCGGTTTTTCGACAGGATTGCCAGTGGTTGCGGTTAGTGGTCGAGGGACATCCATCGGCCGTTGGAGCGTCCAGGGATAAAGAAGCCATGCCGCTACCAGCGCCAAGGCCAGGCCCGCGGCCACGGCGGCAGTTCTATACGCCGATACGGGCCTAGGCCGCCGCACGGGTTGCACCTTTTGCGCATCCGCCGATTTTGTGCGGGCCATCACGGCTTCCACCAGCCCGGCGGCGAGGGTGTCGTCGATGGGTTCGGCGGCAACTTGCTTGACCGTTGCCTGGTGTCGGCGGAACGATTCCGCATACGCCTGGCAATGGGGGCATTTGCGGAGATGGCGCTGGAGCCGCCTGGCGCGCCACCCACTCAGGTCGTTCTCCACCCAAAGGGCGATGTCAAACCGAAACCGGTCACACGTCATGGTGATCACCTTGTTCAGCGCGCACGTGCGCGTCGCATGCCTGCTTGAGTTTTATGCGGGCTCTGCTGATGAGGGTTCGAACCGTAACTTGGCGGATATTTAAAATCTGGGCCGTTTCTTCAGTGCTGACGCCTTCGAAATCCCGCAGGACAATCGCCGCTCGTTCTCGCTCGGAAAGCGTATCCAGCGCGCGTATCAGCAACTCGTGCCGTTCCCGCGCCTCAGGGCGGGGGAAGACCGCCACGGGCCGAGTCTCCGCGGCGGAACCGGCGTGCCATCGCGCGCGTTTGCGGAGCATGTCGCGGCACACGTTGAGCGTGATCTTGTAGAGCCAGGGTTCGATGGGTCGTTCCGGGTTGAACCCCGGTAGATAGTTGTACATCCGGATGAACACGTCCTGGGTGGCGTCGCGCGCATCTTCGCGGTTGCCAAGGAGATGCAGCGCCGTGCGGAGTACGAGCGATTGGGTACGGCGAACCAGAAGCTCGAACGCGGGTCTGTCGCCGGCCGTGGCGCGGGCAATGAGTTCGTCTGTGGCGCCGGGTTGCGGCAGGGCCGGTTCAAACTCTGGCATGGCAACCAGCAATCCTCCTGTAATCCGCTCGCTCATCATGGCATCCGACTATAATACCGCCGAAACCGCCGGAGAGTTTACAGAGGTGGGCAAAAAAAGGGAGAATCCAGGTAGGGTAAGTTCAGATTGCGGATTTCAAAAGAAGGAGTGTGGGATGCGTTATTTCAGGAAACTCGTCGGGAAGAAGTGCTATTTATCGCCGATTAACGTGGACGACTTTGAGTTGTTCACGGCATGGCAGAACGACTTGGAAGTCGCCGAATACCTGCAAGCATCGGGCAACGTTGTGACGCTCATGTCGGAAAAGGCCGCGCTGGAGAAACGGGCGCAAGAGCATAATTATGAGATAATCGATCTGGAGACAGACAAGCCGCTTGGCTTGGTGGGACTCGTTCGAACCGATTATGTGAACCGATCGGGCAAGCTGCGCATCTTCATCGGCGACAAGGCCTACCTGGGCAAGGGGTACGGCCGGGAGGCGGTCCGTTTGCTTTTGGGCTATGTGTTTGACTACCTGAACTTGAACAGCGTGTTGCTTACCGTTCGCGAAGATAACACCCGCGCTATCGCCTGCTACACGTCGGTGGGGTTCAAACGGGCGGGCCGGTACAGGCAATCTATTCTCCGCACTGGGCGATTCCACGACGAGATCGTTATGGATATTCTCGCGGAGGAATTCCGGGCGGCCAACGCTGACCGCTGAGCCTGTTACTGTTTTTGCCGGCCGCGGTCAGATTGCCGCCACCAGCTTCTCCACGAACTCTCTGGCGCGTTTGGCTTGGGCGATGAGTTGGGGGAGTTCGCCGGGGGTCAGTGTCTCGATAATAAGTGGGCCGGAGGTGAACCCGCCCTGTTTGAGCCGGGCCATGACCTTTGGAAAATCGACTTTGCCGTCGCCGGGCGTGACGTCGACCTTCTTGGGGTGGACGTAATCTTTGACGGACATGCCGACGACGAGCCCGTCGACGGTTGCGGCGTCGTCGACTGGATCGAGCTTGGCGTCGGAGTAGTAGAAGATGTTGCCGGGGTCGTACCAGATGCCGAAGTTTTTGTTGTTGACGAGTTCGACGGCTTTCCGGAGTTCAGGCCCGGTGGCGTTGAGCCCGCCGTGGGGTTTGACGCTGACGCCGATGGCTTTTTCGGCGGCATAATCGCAGGCGGCACTGATGGCTTTGTAGTATGTTTCGTAGAGGGCCTGGTCGCCGATCCCGCCCATCATGAGGTTCTTGACCCCGGCGGCGGCGCAGTTGTCGATCAGCCTGCGCATACCGGCGGTAGCGGCTTCGAGCCCCTGTGCGGCGGGGATCTCGCCGCCGTAACACGACGGGACGATCAGGCTTCTGTCTTTGCACGCTTTACCGACCTCGGCGGCCTGTTCGGGGGTGGTTTGGACGGACAGGACGAGGTTGGTTGGGGGGTTTTTGGTGGTCATCAGGCCGGCGTATTTGAACCCGGCCTCGGCGATGGTGTCGAGCGCGACCTTGTAGTCGTACGCGGCGAAGGGCCGGGTGTAGCAGCCGATCTGCCAACCTCCAGCGGAGCCGCCTTGGGCCGGTTTATCCTGCGCGCGCGCGGACAGCGGCATGGCCGCCACGCCCAAACCCGCCAACGCCGCCGATTTCAGCAACTGCCGCCGGGACAAACCACGCTTGTCAGACATGATCAACGCTCCTTTCCTTGGTTATAGGACGTATAGGACCTATAGGACGCATAGGACCTATAAAGTTTTTTCCTGTCGCTGCGCGAGTTTGTCGACGGCGTCCGCCAGCCGCTCTTGGGCTTGTACCATTTTGCCCAGGAATAGTAAGGTGAAAAGCGAAATCGCGAAGCTGATGGCGGTGGGGACAAACATCGTCATCGACATCCGGCTCCCGATGCTTGAGATGAGAGCCAGGATTGCCGACAGAATGATTATGCCGATCACTAATTCGCGTGTCTTGAAGCTTTTTCCGGTTTCTCGCGTCTGTTCTGCCATTTTTTTGCTCCTCGTGCCGCGTTATGTGCTCTGCCTGCGGGAATCGCGGTCGAGCAGGAGCTCGACCCCACCGCAGCTCGATCCCACCCCCTTGCCTCGCTCCTGTTACCCCGTACTGAGGATTCCTATTCGTTCTTGCGTTGCGTGAGTTTCTCGAGTGCGTCGGCCACGCGCTCGTGGGCGCGCATCGCCCGCCACGCCACCACCAGTACAAAAATGACCGCGGCCAGCCATGCCAGTGGAATCAACCAAATCATAATCATTTTCAGGCCCTCTTTTGGCGCGTCAGGCGCGGCGCCAGTTCTTTAGTGACGAGTCGTATGGGAAAAGCTCGTGGGCGTTGCCGCGCATTATACGATCAACCAGGTCCGGCGCGTCGTTCTCCGACAGCCAGCCTTCTTCTATCAGTTCGGTAATGGCTTGCGTGACACCGCGGCGCGCGATAGCGGCGTGGCCGACGACGGGCTCGACGGGCCTGTAGTCGCCGCCGAACGTGAGCACTTTCGACGCGGGCGCGGCCATGAGGAATTCTTTGAGGAACCGGACACTTGCGGCGGGATTGATGATCCAGGCCCAGCACATATCGATCCAGACGTTGGAGTAGTGTTTGGCGAGTGCGATCGCCTCGTCCTGGTAGGGGTAGTCGATGTGCATCAGGACGAAGTTCGCATTCTTGTGTTTTTTCAGGGTGGGGCACATATCCGAAGCGTTGCGGCGCAGCCACTCAAGCGGCATGCCGTTGTGCCCGGCGAAATAGCCCGTGTGCAACTTGACGGGCAGGTGCTTCTCCGCGGATTTGTCAATGCAGTAGTGCATGAGGTGGTCTTGCAGGGCTTTGTTCTCCGCGTCGGATAGCGATTTTTTGTCGGCGGCGTAGCGGGCGAACAGGGGCGCGGCGTCCGCGTCGCTGACCTCGGCAAAGTCGAGCGGCCGACCGTAGGCGCACTGGTTTTTTGTGGCGATGGCGCGGGGACCGTAGGTGTTGAAACACCAGTCGATGGCGCCGTGGAGATCTTCGAGTGTGCCGATGGACTTGCCGGTGAGCCGCGCGAGAGTGTCAGTGGATAATGCTGTGCTAAGCGAGACTGTCCAGAGATCTTGCGCGAGGAGTTCGGGGTCGGGTTCGTCGTTGTTGAACACGGGCGATTCAAGCGCGTTGACTTGGCAGTACTCGAGGTTGGCCACGTCGCGCAAGATGTGGCGGTAGAAGCCGGGTTTGACGCCGGCGGCGAGTTTTTCTGAAATCCGCTGGTACGTATCCTTGTTCAGGTCGTCTTCGCCGAACAGAATCCTGGCGGTCTCTCGCGCGCAGAGGAGGTAGCCGGTGTTGCGGCACTTGTTGTAGTAGGGTTCGACGAGCTGCCACTTATCGGCGACGGCGAGGTCGTTGGATGTGAGCTTGCGATAGTCGGCGCCGGACATGCCGGAGACTTGGAGGTCGGAATCGACGTAGTGGCAAAACAGCATCGAGAAATCCGCGGCGGGAATCTTGGGATCGGGTTTGGACAGGGCGGCGACGCGCATGGCCTCGGGCCACAGGTGCTCGTGCGTGTCGACAAACGGGGTCTTTTCGACGAGTTCACGCACGTCATCGCGTAATTCGGGGCCAGGGTTGGCCGTGTTTTTCCGGGCAGCCTTCTTGCCGCCGCGTTCGGCCTGCGCGGCGCCCGCCACACCCGTGGCCGCTCCTACCGCACCCAAAAACTTTCGCCGCGATACTTTGCCCATGCCTGCACACTCCCGAGAAGAAAGCCAATAGACTGATCGGACGGATCCGACCGATCTGACCGATAAAAAACGGGGCTACTTTTCGTTCAGGCGTTTGTTGAGATCGCGCCAGGCCGCGATGGATTGGGCGAGGTGTACTTTGACGTCGCCCTGGATGCCATAGCATTGGAGGCCG
>JAPLKX010000264.1 GCA_026387845.1 Candidatus Hydrogenedentota bacterium
GCCACCCGCCTCGCAATACGTCCCCGCAGCCACATTCGCCGAGTTCCCGTTCCCGCCAATCGATTCCACCCTATCCGGCACGCTCCAATCCCGCGGCGTAACAAACGCGTCCGCGCGGCTGGTAACCGCCTGAAGAAACTCGTCGATCGGCGTCAGGTTCACCAGCCGCACCGGCCCCGACGCAATGGGTATGTCCGACGACGACGCAACAACTCTCCCTTCGTTGTTGTACAGATTCAGGTCCAGCGTGAGCGGCTCGCTGCTGGTTTGTACAAACGGCACGTAAAATCCGTCGCGGTCCATCCGCTTTCGCGTAGAACCAACTACTCTGCCGTTGCACCGGATCACCGCGCTCGCCGTCTCCGTCTTTCTCGTCGCGCGCGCCCGCACAAACGCCGCCCCAAATGGCGATTCTTCCACGAAATCACGTATCGTCACCGACTGCACCCGCGCCGACCGCCGCGCACGCTTCTGCTCGGGCGACTCGCCCCGAATGCCTGACGGCCCTCGCCGCGGCACATAGCCGTTCATCTCCGGATTCCCCGCAGGGTGCGTCCAGCCGTCGTGCGCCCGCGTCTTGTGGCAGATCACGCGCCCGCAGTCCGTCACCGTAATCAATTCGAGCAGGCCGTCCTCATCGATATCCGAAAGAACCAGACCTTGCGACGCGTTCCCCGGAAGGCTCACCGTCTCCTTCACGCCCCCGTCCAATGATGCCACAACCACGCGGCGATCCATCGTCGCAGCCACCAATTCCTCCCCGCCGTCACCGTCCACGTCCCCCGCCAAAGGCCGCGGAACGTACAAGCCCTCCGGCAGCGCGCCCCGAGAAACCACCTCGCCCGAATCCGTCAGCGCGACATAGCCCCCGTCCTCGCAAAGCACTACAACCCGACCCCCCACTACCGCCGGAGTGCCCGCATCTGTTCCTCCAACGCGCACACGCCACTCCAACTCCCCATCAGCCGCGCCCAGCGCGTACACGGAGCCCGTTGCGTCGGCCACGATTACAAGCGAACCTCGCCCCTCTCGTTCGAGCACCAGCACCCGCCGGTGATTGCCCCTCGTAAAACCCCGCGGCGGCAACTCACGCCGCCACAACGGCTCGCCCGCGCCGCCTACCGCATGGACCGATCCATCCCGGCAAACAAGGTATACGCCGCCCCCATTTCCAAAAACTGGACCCGCCGCAATCCCTCCCGACAACGGCTGACCCGTGTCATACTGCCATTGCGGCGCCATTTTCCGATCGTAGACGCACAGCGTGCCCTCGCCCCCCGCTATCAACACCTCCGGCAAATCGTCACCGTCCAGATCGGCAAACGCCAGTTGCGCCTCGCCAACGCCGCCCGTCAGCGTCTCGCCTTCGGCCACAAAATTCTCAGGCCGCTGACGGTTGAACAAAACAAGAGAACCGTCTCCCTCCTCAAATAACAGTTGATCCAGCACAGAATTGCAGGCAATGCCCCCCGCGATCCGCCGCGGACGAGTGAATGTCGCAACCTCCCGCCCTACCCCGCTCAGAACCTCGATCGTGTTGCTCAACCGGCTTGCCACATACACGCAACTGCCCGGTTGCCCCTCGTAACTCATAACCACGGGCAGGTGAGGCAAGCCGCAACCCAGGTCGTACCGCCAGACTTCCTCCAACCCCGCTGCAAGAAAACTCGCCAGCAGCGTCAGGCCCAAAATCAATCTCACAACATCCTCCCCAACTTCACATAACCTTTATTCTACTGAGTTTGCAACACTTTTTCAGGTTTCTGTCAAGGTGCAACCAGACCTAATCCCGCATGCATCCTGATACCCCTTTTTCTTTTCTCTAAATTCCGGTATAGTACCCTCTGCCGAGCAGATGCCACGACCGCTCGACAATTTGAAACCACAAGTCGTTCTGATATAATGACGCCTTTGCCGGCGAGTTATTATAAGTCTTTTGTGTGATTATTGTTAGAATCTTTGTTCAAGTCATCTGCGCGCGTCCCGTAGATGGCGCATGAACGTCGCGAACAAAGACGCTAACGCGACTTCTTAGCCGCCCTGGAGAGTTTACGGCCGCATGGATCTCAACGGTGGGGACCTAAATGTTTAACATCTTGCGTTTCTTGCCGAGTCTGTTTTCTCACGATATGGGCATCGACCTCGGGACCGCCAACACCCTGGTCTATGTGCGCGGCCAGGGCATTGTCCTGAGCGAACCCTCGGTGGTCGCCATCAATCGCGACACGCAACGGGTGCGCGCCGTGGGCAATGAGGCCAAAAACATGATCGGCCGCACACCCAGTAACATCGTCGCTATCAGGCCCATGAAAGACGGCGTCATCGCCGACTTCGAAGTCACCCAGGAGATGCTGCGCCACTTCATCCGCTCCGTCTGCCGCCCGCGCTTCATCCATCCGCGCGTCGTCATCTCCGTGCCGTCGGGCATCACCGAGGTCGAGAAGCGG
>JAPLKX010000161.1 GCA_026387845.1 Candidatus Hydrogenedentota bacterium
AGGCCTTACCTTGCCCTTAAGCGAGCGTGTCAAAAGTGTCAAGGGATCATGGGCGGCGTCACGTCGGCCAAGAGATAATGCCCCAGGCGTTCTTTCCACCATATGAGGCGGGGCGCTTGGGAGTGGCGGCTATTCTGTTTCTTGCGTGGAAGCACGTTTTCGATATAGCGATCTATCATTTCGCCGAAGGTACGGCGGCGGCCTTCGACTGTCTTGAAGTATCGGCCTTCACGGATTGCGGCTTCCGTTTGCGCAGCCCACTTGCGGGCGTCCGTTTTCCGTTCAAAGGTTGCTTGCTCGGGCGGGAAGCCCCGCAGCCTGATTTGCACGCGAAAGTGAATCTTCCCGGCGGCGTCTGTGCGCTCTTGGATGCTTGCCATGGCTTCGTTCTCCTCCGGGCGGCGGGGTTTTGTACGTTTTGTCACGGGTTCCCGGTATAGTCCAAGACACAAAAGAAACCGTTTTTGCTGTGCCATGGCACACTAACAAAAGATGCAATGATGGGCGCTCAGAAGTGCAGGCGGGCGGGGATGGGGTATTCCTTCGGCACAATGAACAGGGGCGTTTTTGTGGAAAATTGCGCCAAAAGTGTGCCACTGCGCCTATTTACGGCCATGACGGCGGGGAAAGCAAGACATACAAGTAGCCTGTACGTTTTTTGTTTTGAGGGAATTATCAGAGTGGCGGAGGGTGGGAGACTCGAACTCCCAAGCCCGAAGGCGCCGGTTTTCAAGACCGGTGGATTACCAATTATCCTAACCCTCCGCAGGCAGTTAATTTTACCAGAACCCAACCACGGTTTGCACAACCCATAACCACTCGCCCAAATCCGCACGTAACGAAGGGACATAAGGGACGAAAAGGACATAAACGACGGGGATCTTTTGTGATGCCATCGGTGAAAATGATGGCATGAGCCTTGATGGGACCCTCGCGCGGAAACCGCCGGGAAATGACGTGGTTTTCGCACAATCTGGTTGACACGCCGCCCGGACAATTTCTTAGGTGCGGATTGTGGACTCGCAACCTCACTGATCCCTAATTTTTGAAACAAGCCGGGAGGCCGTCCATGAAGGCAATAGTAGATATTCGATCAAAATCGTAAATGCACTGTCTGAAAAAAGAGCAGCAGCATTTCCCCGAAGGGGAAGAATGTGAATAGCCGGAGGTGACCACAGGGAACCTCCGGAAAACGAGTACGGCCGTCACAACAACCCTGCAAGGGTTGAACGTGAAGCAGATTGGCGGGTTTTGTTCAACCCCTGGCCGGGGTTGTCGCTAAGATATCTGTTCCCCGGAGGCTCCCTCCGGTCGCCTCCGGCTATTCACATTGAACGCCTTCGGCGTTAGCGACGTGCCTCTCGATGCATACAATGTGTCCATGTAGAGAGAAACTGGGGAGCGCTGAGCCTCGCAACCGCCCTCCTTGTGGCTTCCTCGCGTCTCGGCGTATCACCCGGATCCGCACGTAAGAAACGCGGCAAGATGCCGCGTCTACGTTTGCGGCCAATGTAGAAGCGGCATCTTGCCGCTTGCCCTCTCGCTGCGTCACATCAAGAGACCCACCGTGTTCACACCAAGACCCCGGGATGGCGGAATGGCCTGCCTTTACAAGCCCAATCAAAAACTCGCTTCGAGGTGAAAGAGCCTTACGTGCGGATTCTGGTATCATGACGCGTATTGTCAAAGGAACGTAAGCTTGAGTAGTGGCGCGAAAAACTCCTGGCTTGGGGCTGCGGGCGTCGTCATTGGATGTGGCCTGCTCCTGCTGGCTTGCCCCAAGACCGTTACGCGGCACGCTGCGGAAGAACTCGCCGGCCAAGTCCGGCGCGACCACCCGCGGTTGATGCTGCTCGATCGGGACATCCCCGCGCTCAAACAATCCATCCAGGAAATCCCCGCACTTGGCCAATACTACGCATCGATCAGGGCCTCGGCGGAGCAGCTTCTCAATTCGCCCGTGCTGGATTACCCACGGGACAACCGCAACCACCTGCTCGAACCCGCACGCCAGGCCGTTGACAGGATCTACCGGCTCGGCCTCGTATACCGGCTCGAACAGGATGAACGGTTTGCCCGCCGCGGCATCGAGGAACTGCTGAACGCGGCCCGGCTGCCCGATTGGGACCCTTCGCATTTCCTTGACACCGCCGAGTTCACCCATGCCGCCGCTATCGGCTACGACTGGTTCTATCCCGTCCTGACACCGGACCAGCGGGCTCTGGTGCGCGATGCCATCTGCAAGAATGGCCTCAACGAGAGCCTGTATTTCTATCGCCTCAATATGCCGGTGACGCCTCGATACCAGGACTGGAATTGGGCGGATTTCAACTTCAATTGGAACCCCGTGTGCAACGGCGGAATCGTAACCGGGGCGCTGGCCGTCGCCGGCGAGGCCCCCCAGATGGCCGGAGAAGTCCTTGCACGCGCCATGGCCAGCCTGCCCATTGCGATGCGCGAGTTCGCCCCCGACGGCGGCTGGCTCGAAGGCCCCGGATACTGGGATTACGCCACGTCGTACAACGTCTACTTCCTGGCCGCGCTCGAGACCGCTATCGGGCCGCAACTCACACAGCGTTACCTGCAAATGCCCGGATTCGACAAGACCGGCGAGTTCCGCCTGCACATGGTCGGCCCGCTGGGGCTGGCCTTCAACTTCGCCGACTCGCGCGACACCGTTAACAACGCCCCCCAGATGTTCTGGTTGGCGCGCAAGTTCGACCGCCCCGAATACGCCGGCCACGCCGCCAAATTCGACTCGGCCGCGCCGTCCGTATTTGACCTGCTGTGGTTCGCGCCCGTTCAGCGCACCCCCGCCGAGGCCCAACTCCCGTTGGACGCTTGCTTCCGCCACGTCGAGACGGCATTCCTGCGCAGTTCCTGGGACGACCCCAACGCCGTCTACGTCGGGTTCAAAGGCGGAGACAACTCGGCCAACCACGGCCATCTCGATTTGGGCTCGTTTGTGCTCGATGCGGGCGGGTGCCGGTGGGCGCTCGACCTCGGCAGGGATAATTACGCGCTGCCCCTCTATTTCGAGTGGGGAAAGGCCGCTTACTACCGGCTGAAAACCGAAGGCCACAACACCCTGGTGCTCGATGGCGAGAACCAGCGCGTAGACGCCGTTGCGCCCATTGTGGCGTTTCAATCCCGGCCTAATCGCGCCTTTGCCGTTGCCGACCTCTCGAAGGCCTACAGGAAGCACCACAACGGCGTGTTGCGCGGCATCGCCCTGCTGGGCCGGCAAAACGTGCTGATCCAGGACGAGTTCGATCTGAGCAAGCCCGCCAGTGCCGTCTGGCAGATCCACACCGAAGCCGACATCGAGCTCGATGGGCGAAAAGCCACTCTGCGCCGGCAGGGCAAAACCCTCACCGCATTTATAGTCGAACCCGAAGGCGCCGTCTTCGAGGCAACCCAGGCCAATCCGCCGCCGCCCGACGCGCAACAACCCGGTACCCGCAAACTGATCATTCGCGTGGCTGTTCCGGCTTCAGCGAGCCGGTTGGCCGTGACGTTCGCGCTCGGCGAATCTGCCTGTGCAGTCCCATTGAGCCCGTTGGCCGAATGGCTGGCCGAAGCCTCCGATCCCTAAACTTTTGGCCTACATCGGATACGCGCAGGTGCAGCGAAAAACAGGGACTGACTCGATTTCCGGCAGTTTGGAAATCGTGTCTGTCCCTGCTTTTCGCGGGCCCTCTAATTCAACCCTCTCGGCGCAAGCACCACGGACATCTGCATCGGATACGCGCAGGTACATCCCGAACTGGACTCCGGTATCATCACGAGCCCGCCGGCCGGGATGATGTTGAGCCAGCAGCCGGGCCGCGACACCAGCGTCAGCGGAATCCCTTCCGTGCTGGACACGTCGGTCGGGTACATCCGCGGGTTGGAGCCGCGGCCGAACAGGTACTTGGCGGAACCCGTCAGCCCGCCGCACCCGTGGCCGCCACGCCGCGCGATGTAGTCTTTCTTCTCGCCGGTGTTGAGGTCAAACGCGTACGGCCTCGAGTAGATCGTGTCGCCGATGATGACGGGATGCTGCCACTGTTCGCCGTGAGTTCCGCCGGGTTCGGCGGGGTCGTTGCTGCGATTGTCCAAGGCCAGGTAGTTCGTGGCCCATTTCGGCTTGCCCGAGCCAACGTCATACGCAAACAGACCGTAATAGACGCGGCCGCCCTCGTTGTAGCTGCCCGTGGCCAACACCGTGTCGCCCGACGCGCTCAGGTACATGATGTGCTGAAACGGAAACTTGACCGGGCGCTCCCAAACCTTTTTCCCATTTTTCACATTCAGCGCCACGAGTCGCGCGTCTCTGCAGAAGATGTCCACCCGCACACGCCCGTCTTCCCGCTTCACCATGTCGTCGGTCCGGTTCTCGACCAGCACTAGCCGGTCGCCGGCGATGGTGATGGCGTTGTTCATAATGGCGCCGTTGCGGTAGGTCCATTTGGGCTTGCCCGTGTGCCGATCCAGGCAGAACGCGTAGTTGCTCGTTACCACGGGCCGGAAATCGCCCTCGAGCATGTCTATGGTCGCCCGGCTCAGCACATCGAATGACGCGCCGGATTTCTGCCCTGTGCCGAACAGCCGGTCGCCCACGCAGTTCAGGTCGCCCCAGTCGGCTTGTTCCTTGCCGGCTCCGGGCGTCGTAAAGGTGGCGATTCGTTTCCCGTCTTTAACGTCGACCACCCAGCACTCGCCTTTGGCGGCGACGTAGAGGCAATCTTCCGTCAGGACCGCTTGCCCGCTGTTCTTCAGCGCGCCCACTCGCCGCGAATCCGGCACGTCCAGCGTCCACATCTGCGTGCCGTTGTACGGGTCTACCGAAAAGATCCGCTCGTTGCCCATTACGAACAGCCGGCCGTCTTTGAACAGCGACGACATCGGCCTGTGGTGCCTGTCGACGATGTCGCGCGGCCCCGGCTCGCCGAACCATTGGATGCCCAGCGGCCCCTCGAGCGTCTCGCCGCTGCACGCGGTGTGGCCAGGGTTCGCGTAAAGTTGCGTCCACTCGCCCGCGCCGTCAACCGGCCCGCGCCGCACCTGCGTCCAATCCCCTTCATGCCGTTCCGCCGGCAGACGACACGCCTTCAGCCAGCGGTTTGCCTCAGCCCGGTCGCCACCGACGAGCGCAGTCCCGCCGTACGGCCGCAGTACCCGGTAAACTTCCGCCGCCTGAAATGCCCCTGGCTCGGGCAAAACCACCACGTCCGCCATGTAGGTCGTATAAGGCAGCGCCGGCCCGGGCACGAACTGCGCCGCAACCCGCGACGGCGCAACGCCCGCATCGAGCAACTCGTCACGTAACGCCCGCGCCCGGGTCTCGTCCGGAATCGCCATCAACACCGACAGGTCGCTGGCCTGCGCGATATCCAACGCCAGTTTTGTATCATCATATCCGAGGAGCAGGCAGTATCCTTTGGAAAACCCGCCCAACGCGACTATTTGGCGCGCGGTTTCTGCGAAACCGCCTGGACTTAGAGGCGTTTGCGCGGGCTTCTCAGCGCGCGCCACCGGCGTGTCAACTCCGAAGCAATAGATTGCGCCCGTGTCCGAACTGGCATACAGCCGGCCGTTGGCCACGCTGAGCCCGTAGATGTTGCCCTCGACTTCCGCGGACCACGTCTGCTGCCCGTCCGACGCCCGCACCGCCGTCACCTTGCCGCCGCCGCCCGAGTACAGTGTGTCGCCCGCCAGGATCAGCGCGTAGGGTTCAGCGTCCTCAAGCGTCCATGTGAAGCAAGATTCCATCTGTTGGCCGAGCGCGGAGATTTGCTGCTCGAGGCCTTTCGCTTCCTCCGCCAGTTGTTTCATGGCCGCGCTGTCTTTTCGGCCGAGCGCCTGGTCGCGCGCCTTTACCGTCTCTTCGAGCCGCTTCTGAACGCCTCGCTGCTCGACCGCCAGCCGGACGTATTCGTGCCGGTTTAGCGCGCGCAGCGAGTCCTTGCCCTGCAAATAAGCGACGTCGCCGGAAACGACCATCCGCACGCACGGGAACGATGCCACGCCTTCTTTGCCGGGCTCGGCGGCAATGCCCATCTCGAGCCCGCCGCGCCGCCCCGGGCCGCTCACGACCGTGTCGTCGACCAGCAAGGCGTACGCCCCGCCCGGGCCGTCCATCTCGCCAAGCAGGTTGCCCGTGGCCCTGTCGTACATGAACGGCGAGGTACGGCCGGTGGGTACAAACAGGCGCGTCGGGCTGGCCAGCATGTAACCCTGCGGCGAGGCTTGCGGGTCTTGCATCTGCCACAGGACGGCGCCAGTTTCGGCGTCCAGCGCGCAGCGGTAGACGTCGTCGGGCGGGAACAGCCCAGCGCAGAAGTAAGCCGCGCCGCCGTCTACGGTTATGCCGGTTCGAACGGGCGCGAGCGAGATCACCCGGCCGTTGCCCGGCAGCCGCCTGTCTTGGTCGGCCGGCCGGTATTTCCACACCAGCGCGCCATCCGACACCCTCACGCAGTAGACGCAGCCGTCGTCCGACCCGAAGTAAGCCTTGCCGCTCGAGACGGTTGGCGCCAGCCGGACCGGGCCCTCGCACGAGAAAGTCCACCTGACCGCGCCGGTGGCCGCATCGAGGCAATAGGCGCGGTCGTCCGAGGATGAGCCAAACAGGAGGCTGTCGCCGGAAACCACGGCGTGGAACGCCCGGTCGTACGTGACGATTGGTCGCAACTCCCTGATCTCGTGCCAGAAGTCCTGTTTGGCGGGCGCCGGCCACGCCGGGGCCGGTCTGAAGGCCGTTTCGTACACCCAAACCAAGTGCAAACCCGCCGGCAACTGTTCGGTCGTAACCCCGCTGCGGGCAGAATCATGCAAGTACGTCGGCCAGTCATCGCACCACGCCGAAGCCGCCGCAAGGACCAGGATTACCGCCCCGAAACCAACCAGCCGTCTCATGAGAACTCTCCTTCTACTCCCGCAAGCACAATAACACGGAAACCGCCGCAGGCCAAACCTGCTTTCATGTGCAGGCGAGACGCCTGCGCTACGATCAAGCGCCTCTGTTTTATATAGGTCGAGTTGGTGCGCTTTTTGGGAAGCGAGTTGAGCCGTGCAAGTAGTTTTGTGAGAACAACAGATTGGTGGCAGGAAGATGTTTTGTGGCGGAAAAGCCTAAAGCAGATTGCTCTTTAGGACAAGATGTAGTTCTGCTTCATATATATGTAGTTTTTGAGGATCTTGATAACCAATATGTAAATCGTTACGCCTCGCGCGAAGAACAGCCCTAACTATGTCTGGAGGAATTGTGGGCGCATGTCGGAAGACTGTGTGAAGGATAGCCTTGCGCATGTCCAGTGTTACTCTTCTTAGATGACGGATAACTGACTCAAGATCTTGTATGCAGCCATCATGCGTCCTGTTCCGCAGCAGAAGAACATATCCCTTAGAAACATGTGAGCCATACGCCATGAATTGATACATTGTCTGGAGTGGAGAATAATATAGTTTATGCTTTTCCTCAATATGTCTTCGGAAGTTACTTAGCTGATTAAACGCAACATGTGCAGAATCTGTAGTTATTCTCAGAGTTTCGCGTTGCGGCTGCGGAATATCAACAATCGACATTGCTTCTTTCAAATTATCCCAGTCATCACTGTCAACATCGTTATCTATTCTCTTAACTATTCTGTTACATTTTCGGATTAGACCGACTGATACATCCATGTTGTCTGTGGGCGGATAATCTCGTGCGATTTCTATTGCTTCGCGACCGAGCCTCTTTTTTAGATTCTTAAGATATTCATCGTGAACCTGTAAAATGTGCGCTAGATAAAGCTTGACCCGCTGCTCCTGCTCATGATTCGATCTAGAGAATAGGTTAAAAAGAATCGGCAACATACAAGCCATGAATTGATCATAGCTTCTGCCGCCTTTAAGCATACTCAACTTGCATTCTGTTGGATCAAAATAGAATGCATAAAGACAAAGAACATGTCCCAATGGAAGTGTCATTGTTCCCCCAGAGCGCTCGCCTCAGCTTATTTTATCGTTTTCAATAGCTTGTCTTGCAGTGCCACTAAATTTATATCTCGAGATTTTTGTGGCTAGCCTGCACTGAGGCAAAACTGAACCCTGTAGTTCCTTGAGGGCTTTACGATCGCATGCCGCCATGAGATCGAAGAATGTATCCTCTGGCATCTTGTGATATGCTGACAGCCTTTTCACCGCGACATTACTCACCATTGGTTTCCCCGCTCCGCATATTCGCCTTTTTGGGGCTCTCTTTCTCCGCGACGCAAGGATACTAACACCCTAATACTGAATAGTCAAGCACTCAAATGGTCGCACTTTTAGCACTTCGGCCCAAAAAGGCGCATAAGTATTTTACAACATTGCTCTAGCCTTCGGCAATCCAATCTTGTTAAGTAGACAGCGCCTGCACGTTATTTCATTCCACTTTAGCGAGTCGAATTCTGTTAAGCTGTGTTCATTTGATGAACACTCGTTGGCGACATCGCAACGTTGAGAAGTGTGGTAAGCTACAGCTTCTATCGGCTTCTTGATGAGTCAAGTATATTATCCCCGGAACAAGGGTGGTTTGATTGACAAACTGCATATTAAATCTGATGATTACCTGAAATTACCGCGCAGATGGGGTGGCCAAAGTCTTTTTTGAAGTGAACGGGGGCGCCCCGCGGAGGGGCGTCCCCGTCAGGATACAGTTCGCGATCACATGCTGTTGGCGTAGGTGAGGAACGCGACGCCCATGTTTACGGGGGCTGGGCCGGGATATTTCATGAACTCTACGTGGCCGTCCATGAACAGGACATTCGAGCCACCTGGTACGTGGTTGAAGTCGCTGGGCTTGATGCAGACGCAGTCGAGCATGACGAATATTTCGCTTTGCGCGCTGGCGGACGCTGCGGGGTTGTTGATGTCGGTGATCAGGAACCGCTCGATACCTTCGCGCAGGCGGTAGATCGTGGTGCCGCCGCCGTTGCCGGCGCCTGCCACCTCGGTATCCACGTCATTGTCCAAATCACGCAGGACGACGGCGAGCGAGGCCGGGTCGCTCCACGTCATGTCGCTGTCGCCGGTGTAGAGCGTCATAAGCCACCACATCATTTGACCGGGGATGGTGCCTTCGATGGGCAGTGTAATGCCGACGGCGCTGAAGAAGCCGCCAGCGTCCTGTGGATCGTCAGTATCTTCAAGCTTGTCGAACAAATAGCCCATGTAGGAGTAGCAGTACGTGGCGCGCCAGACGTCTTCGGTGTTTGGTTTAGCCAGAATGCTCAAACCATTGTCATCGTACATGTCGTCTTCGGTGAGCCGTGCGCTCGACGGGCACACGAACAGGTTGTGGTCGGCGAGATATTCGGGGTAGATGGCGGCCGCGTAGGGCATGATGTAAAAGCCCTGAGCGCCGGTCATCTGCGGTCCCATTGACGGGAACTTTTGGCCTTTGGACTCGTTTGCGTACATCTTGA
>JAPLKX010000722.1 GCA_026387845.1 Candidatus Hydrogenedentota bacterium
CCGTGATCGCCGTCGTCGGAATCACCGACGAAGTGGACCGGGCTGCAGGTCTCGCCGAGGAAGGCCAACCCAACAACTCTACGGTCGACCTCTGTCCGGACCGCTGTTTCGGTGAGTGTCTGCGGAAATCGGAGCTCGCCCTCTGCTCACGCCCGCTCCGAACCCGCATCCACAGCCACTTTCACCGTTGTGTAACGTTGCTCCGCCTTGCAGATCTGGTTTTGACTACGGACAGCGGCCATGGCCGGCGAACAACGATCGGTCGGCCCGCCGCCTCGGCGAGAACACTCTGGTGTTACGGCGCGGTTTCGACGTACATGCGGCGCACACAGAAGGCGTCGTACTGCTTCACGCCCGAGAACACCAGGTACATCGAACGCCCGTCGGACGAGATCCATTTGGAAGGCAAGCGGTAACCGTGCGTGCCGGCGACATCCCACTGCGGAATATGGAACGCTGTTGTCCAGGGCCCCCATGGTTCGGGCGCGTCATAAACACCCCAGCCCGAATTGTGATCGTAGCCGACGGCGAGCAGGTAACGCTTCAAGACTGGATGGTAAACCGCGTCAACTCGCTGGCAATGGCCCGGGAAGCTGAAAACAGCGCCGCGCTGCGCGATGTCGCGAGCCCAGACCGGCTGCCCTTCCTCCAGCCGCACGAAGAATTCGTAGGCGTCGCGCTCGCGAATGCGGTCACGCGGCACGCGGGCGAGCGCCACGCCGTCATACGACTCATAGGCGCTCGGACCGTCCTGCGAGTAGCTGTACACATATTTGTCCCTTGCCCCTGCGTAGTTCCTTCCGAAGTTCAGGAATGCAGGCGCGCCAAAGCCGTTTTCGAGCTTGAAGCCCCATTCCCAAGTGCGGCCATGGTTGGCTGACCAGACGAGTTGCGAGTTGCCGACGTTCCTGACCCACATATACAGAACGCCGTCCACCATCAGCATCCCGCTGGTTTTCGCACCGTTCTTGCCGTTGCCGGTCCGCTCGGCTGTGGCCGAGCGGATGTTAAAGGCTGTGAAAGTGGGTGGCCCCCCCTTTATTCTCGCCAAGCCCAGGCTGAGCTTCGTATCGAGCAGCGGTTCGAAGCCCCAGCCATCGCCGTAAGCGGTGTACAGATCGTCATCATCCCCCCAGGTAATGGGCCAGTTGTCGCTACCAATGGCCTTGCGGATGATGGCCGCCGGGGGATCGAAGGAGATTCTCTTGACTGCGGGGCTGTCTGGGTAGGGCGCTGCAACGGGCTGAAGTGAAGAGCGAGGAGAAGATGTCGTGGTCTCCTTATTCAACATATCCATCATTGGGCTGAATAAGTATTCGATGATGTCCTCCCAGAAATGTTTTTCGCCGGCGGCGCTGAGATAGCGGCCGTTGCGGACCATCACCAGGCTCAGGCTCGGCACGACCAGGAGAACTTGCTGGTTCCCGCCGGCGCCGCCGAAGGCGTCGCGCGGGAGTTTCCCCCAGCGCCCGTTCACGTTCAGCCACCAGCACAAACCCGAAGCGGTCCCGTCGTTAGGCATGCCTGCATCAGCG
>JAPLKX010000010.1 GCA_026387845.1 Candidatus Hydrogenedentota bacterium
GACGACACCGTCTACATACGCCACATGCTTGTCGTCGGCTACTCAGGCCGCCTGTTGTTTTCCCCATGCTCTCAGCGGCTCTGCGTGAGACAAGAAAAGAGTCTTGACATCGGTGGGCATTGATGTGTCAGCGCGTATTCAGGCCGGCTAATGCTCTTGCTGTGCTCTCAGCGGCTCTGCGTGAGACAAGAAAGGAAAGGGGCCATGACGGAAAATCAAATTGGGACGGCTGTCGTTGAGTTGGCAATCGAAATTCATCGAGAATTGGGACCGGGTCTTTACGAGAATGTCTATGAGACAGTCTTAGCCTATGAGCTGGAATCTCACGGATTGGCCGTGGTCCGCCAAGTGCCGGTTCCGATTCGGTACAAGCACTTGGAGTTCCAAGAAGGTTTCAAGGCGGACATGATCGTGAACGACAAAGTAATCCTTGAACTGAAGTCCGTTGAGACCATTACAAAGTCTCATAAGAAACAATTACTCACCTATCTTCGGCTGAAAGGATTCAAGCTCGGCTACTTGCTCAATTTCGGCGAAGCCTTAATGAAAGACGGCATTTACAGAATCGTCAACAACTTGGAGGAAGACGTCCAGCAAACAAGCCTCACGCAGAGCCGCTGAGAGCCACATACCCCCCTATTTACCTATACTATGAGGCGTCCAGGGAGTTGGGGCAAGAGAGGAGTTATGCCGTATGGGTACAGTTGTTCTGCATCATGGAAGTGGCGCATCGGATTTC
The DNA here is from genome assembly GCA_026387845.1 of Candidatus Hydrogenedentota bacterium. Taxonomy (GTDB): domain Bacteria; phylum Hydrogenedentota; class Hydrogenedentia; order Hydrogenedentales; family SLHB01; genus JAPLKX01. Next base: position 740 of record JAPLKX010000010.1, read on the forward strand.
GTGCTTGATGGCCCACCTATCTCAAGAAACACGAAGGAAGGCGTATTCCGCAACATTGTAGACATACTTACTGCCAGGAGACTAGAGGCGTCACTGAAGCTGCTTGAAGGCGCTCCTTTTGAGGTGTACCCCGCTATAAATCATTTCGGCGATGAGTTCCATGTACTTTATGCGGAGGTTCCTCTTTTTGAGTATGAAGTAATTCGCAACAAACAGCAATCTCTGAAACAGGCAGCGTGTAATCTTGCCGAAGTCATTATGGAAGTGGCAGATGATCTTTACGTTCGTTTTGTGGCAGTTGGATTACAGAAACTCAATTGCAGTGAATGGGTAGTCTTCTTGTGCCATGCTAGCGATGACAAAGAGATGGTCGCACAACCTATTTACCAAGCATTAACTGAGGCCGGTTTTCGGTGTTGGTATGACGAAATTGAGATTGGATGGGGCGAAAGTCTTGTCGCATCTATTAACGCTGGCTTAGCTGGTTCTCGTTATGTGATAGTCGTAGTAAGTCCAAGTATGGCAAAAAAGAAATGGGCCAAAAAAGAGTTGCAGTCAGCGCTTCATATCGAGACGGAGGCGGGAAAGACTATCGTTTTGCCCCTACTGACTGAAGGGGCTGAAGAGTTGTTGCAGCAGTTTCCATTTCTTGCGGAGAAAAAGTACTTACTATGGGAAGGGAATCCCGCTAGTGTCATCTCTGAACTCCGTGGACTTTGGCAGGGACAGAAAAATAGTAGATCATGATAGCGACGGACCACGAATACCAGAACCATCCAGTCTTCAATGAATTGGACCGTTACATTGCGTTCTATGAATCGTTGTCCGATTCCGTCTTCGGTTTCGTATCGATGGGCACCAAAGCTATCTGCAACATCGACTCGTATGTCTTTTCGTCTATCCAGGGAACGCTGACATCTATAAGCACCATTCTTCGTGAAGGGAAAATCAACGACGCTTACGCTTTACTTCGCAAGTACTACGATTCGGCCATAATCACCATCTACTCGAATCTCTATCTCGTTGAAAACTTCAGCTTAGACAATCTTATCGTTGAGCAAATTTACAACTGGCTACAGGGTAAAGATCGTCTCCCTGAGTACCGAGTTATGTCAGAGTACATTCGAAATTCACAGAGAGTTTTACCGATTAATGACCTCCTTTCTGCGGACACCCGCTATAAGCGGTTGAGAGACCGGTGCAACGATCACACACATTACAACTTCTACGAAAACGTGCTGCTCAATGACCCAAAGATTTTGGTTCCTAATCGACGCAACGTTCTGAATCAATTCGCGGGCGACGTGCGAGATGTCGTGATTTTGCACGTGTCTTATCTGTTCTTTGCCCAAGACCACTACATGGTATCCAGTGACTATGTCGACCACTTAGAGTGTGGACTCACCCCGGAGCCGGACTCACAGTATTGGGTAGCCCCTTTTGTCCAAGAGTTTTTTGACGAAGTCGTGGTACGACACCGTCCTGACATTGCCGCGGAAATCAAGGCACACACAAGTATGCACCTGCAATGACGCGACCAAACAAGCCAGATGCACGCGAGGCTTACAGCCGACCCGTGATCCGCAACGTTCGCCTTGGAGGATAGAATGACGCTGGCCATAGCAATCATCGGATGCGTGACGGGAGTTTTCGCTCTGGTGGTGCAGTTCGTCGCGTTCCGACGCGAGCGATACATCCTCGATTTTGATTTCACTGTCACGCACCGGCGGTCAAAACCAGACGAGCCCGCGCGGCCCTTTCTGGACCTTTGGCTGACCAACACCGGACGCTCCCCAATCGAGATTCAGGAGGTCAACTGGCTTGTTCGGCACTGCGATATCAAGATGGAGAAATTGGGAATCGACCAGACAGACACGGACGTGCGTTGGAAGTTGTTCGACCGCCAGAAGGACGGTGAGATGCGGCTTGCCCACAACGAGCGGAGGGACCTCCTGTTTCCGTTCCAATCACCTCCGCTCGTCTGCTCCAAAGACTCCGCGATTGAAGTGGTTGATGTCCTCGGTAAGAGAATCGAGAAACCAACAGGGACTTGGCCGAACAAAGTCCTGCAGGCAACTTCTGAAACCGCGCTGAGTGCGACTCCCGAAGCATTCGAGGGCTGACGTACTGGGCGGGACAGCGAGGCGGGGTGGAGACAGAAGACCATCTCCCGGTTGATTGATGTGATCCCTGTAAGAGAGTGGCGAGAGAGGGGCCTTTTTGCTGGTGTAAGTGCAGACCGTTCAATAAGTTAGTTTTATTGCCCGGCGATAAACTTCATACACGCGCAAGTCCGGGATTCTTCTCCCGCGGGGCCTGAAAACTTTTTCATTGACACTGATGAAATTTTCAGGTATATTCGTGGCGTGGTCGAGTGTTGAGGGAGGGCTGCGAGATGAAGATGATCGATTTGGATAAGTTCGATATCCCTGGGGAAATCATCGACCTTTGGCGGGCGAATGAGAGCGACGCGCTTTTGCCGCTGCAGGAATCGGCGGTGCGTCGTTACGGTCTTTTCGGTGAGATGAACCTTCTGATCCAGGCGCCGACGAGTTCGGGCAAGACGTTTATTGGTGAGATGGCGGCGATCCAGACTGCGCTTCGCCGGAAACGGGTGGTTTACCTTGTTCCGCTGAAAGCGCTTGCGGAGGAAAAATACCTGGATTTCCGGGAGAAATATTCGCCGTATGGGCTGAAAGTGATCGTGTCGACGCGGGACCGGCGGGAGTTTGACCGGGACCTCGAGCACGGGAGTTTTTCGATCGCCGTGGTGGTCTACGAGAAGCTGTCGCAACTGCTGGTAAGGCGGCCCGAATGGCTCGAGGAAGTGGCGCTGGTGATCTCGGACGAACTCGAGATCTTGTCGGACCCGGATCGCGGCCCGGCCGTCGAGGTGTTGCTGACAAGAATCCTGCGATCCACGCCGCGGCCCGGAGGTACGCGCCTGATCGGGCTGTCGGCCGTGATCGGGAACGCTCCGCGGCTGGCGGAGTGGATGGGAGCGACGCTGGTGGCGAGCGAGCGGCGGCCGGTCGAGTTGCGGTACGGTGTTCTGCACGAGGGCGTGTTCAGGTACCGGACGCACAACGAGATCAGCGAGGGCGAGGAGACGCTGGTCAACGCCCATTCGGAATCGACCTGGGAGACGCTGACCGAGAACGTGCGGGCGTTCGCCGAGGCCGGCGAGACCTGCCTGATTTTCGTGAAGGCGCGGCACGAGGCGCGGCGAGGGGCCGAACTGCTGTCGCGCCGTGTGAATGCGCCGCCCGCGACGGGGACGACCTCCGCGTTGCGGGATCTCGAGGCGACGCGGTCGCGCGATTGCCTGCTTGATACGCTCGGGACGGGTGTGGCGTTCCACAACGCCGACCTGTCGCCCGAGGAGCGGCGGGCCATCGAGCAGGGGTTCCGGACCGGCGAGATCCGGGTGCTGGTGTCGACGTCGACGCTGGCGCTGGGGCTGAACCTTCCTGCGCGGAACGTGTTCATGGCGGCGGAGAAATGGCGGTACGACAACCGGATCGGGATGCCGTGGAAAACGCCCATCCTGCGGTCCGAATACGAGAACATGGGCGGCCGGGCGGGCCGGTTTGGCGCGGGGTATGAGTTTGGGCGGTCGATCCTGGTTGCGGCGACCCCGTTTGATTATGAGACGTTGCGGCGTCGGTACGTCGAGGGCCATTGCGAGCCGGTCGAGCCGCATCTGGCGTCGGGGCCTGCGCTCGAGAACCACGTGCTGGGACTGGTGGCGTCGCGGTGTTGCACAACGGACGAGGAACTGATCGAGTTTCTCGAGAACACGCTCAGCGGCAGGTGGGTCTGGCAGGAATCGCTGACGCTGGACGAGAGCCGGTTCCGAATCCGGGCCGCGGCAAACCGGGCCGTCGACGCCGGCGTGATTCTGCGGCATCCCGACGGCCGGCTCGAACCGACGCCGCTGGGGCTGGCCACCGCATCGAAAGGCGTGACGATCGCCGCGGCCAGGGAGCTTGAACATTGGCTGGCCGAGTCGGAGACGCGGATCTGGAACGACCTCGACTTGATTTTTGCGGCCGCGTCGACGCCGGACGGGCGGATGGTGCAGATCGGGCTGACCGCGCAGGAGTACGAGCACGCGGGGTACGTCGCAAAACTCAAGCAGGCCACGGCCGGCGAAGATATCGGGGCGGACACGCCGCTCAACCGGATTCGCAACTGCAACCTGACCCCGTTTTTCGAGGAGGTGCGCGGGATCAAAATCGCCCTGTTTTTAAACGACTGGATTGACCACGTGCCCGTGTGCGAGATCGAAGAGACGTACCAGACCACGGCCGGGCAGATCCTGGCGGCCGCCGATCAGGTGAGCTGGCTGATCGATTCGGCGAGCGCGTTGGCCTCGGCGGCTGGCGGCAACGCGGGGTTTGTCGAGCGGATGCGGCAGTTGGCCGAGCGGGTGCAGCGGGGCGTGCGGGCCGAGGCGATCGATGTGGCCCGGCTCGACCTGCCCGGCATGACGCGGGCCGGGCTTGCCGCGCTGGTCACGCGCGGGTTGCACACCCCCGAGGCCATCGCAGAAGCATCGGAAGAAGACCTTGCCGCCGCGTTGAGGCCGCACTTGGCAAGGCCATGTGCAGGCGAGGACGCCGCGGCGGGGACGCCGGCACCACAACAGGCCGACCGCGTGGGTAGCGACTCGGTGGGGTCGCGCTCCCCAGACTGTCCAAAAGGTCCACCGGCTGTACTCGTAGGCGCGGTCGTCTCGCCCGCGCCGTCCAGACCACAGGCTGCGATTAGGACCACTGCAACCCACAAAACCAA
>JAPLKX010000094.1 GCA_026387845.1 Candidatus Hydrogenedentota bacterium
CGAGTTGGCACGGCCAAAATAGATCATCTGCTGAAACAACTGGCCCGGCCCGATCTCGAGAATTTCCCGCCCCGTCAACTCACAACCCATCGCGCCCGCCACAACCCGTACAACCAGGCGCAGGCGCTCCACCATCACCCCCACACGCGGCCCCGGATCCTCCAGCGAGTTTCGGACGCCGCTCACCACGTCCACCACCCGCTGGCGCAAACCCGCCCGCAGCGACGTATATGATCGTATGTCAGAACCCAAGTTTCCCATCGCCCTTGGCAACGGTCGCCAAAAGCAAACTATTCCGGAAGAGTCATAGACAGCACATCGGAGCCGCAACTAAAAGGTACCCAAACCTGTCATTCCGAGGAGCGCTGGCCAGTGACCTTCTTTCTCTCACCAGAGCCGTGAACACAGCGCGACGTGAGAATCTCCTCGGTAAAAACAGTGGCGCCCCAAGAGGTCTTGTCCCTCTGCGCCCCTGCGTTGCGTAAAGCTTCGCACTTCGCACTTCGCACTTCACACTTCGCACTTCATACCCGGTTTCGGTTGCGGCCCCGCCGCGCTGTGTTCTTTGCGTTCTTTGTGGTTAAAAGGGAAACATGTCAAAACCTACCGACGTGCGGCCGCTGGATGCTTTTCTTTACTTCCTGCCGGTGACGACGCGCGTCCCGCTGAAGTTCGGGCCGGAGACGCTGACGAGCGTGACGTGCGCGCGGGTCCGGTTGCGCGTGGGGACTTCGGCCGGCGAGTTTTGCGGGTGGGGCGAGACGCCGCTGAGCGTGCAGTGGGTGTGGCCGGGCGCGTTGAGTTACGAGGAGCGGCACGAGGCGCTGAAATCGCTGTGCGTGCGGTTGGCGCGCGCCTGGAGCGGGTTTAAGTGCGTCGGCGACGCGATGCAGGTTGGCCATGCTTTTCAGCACGACCAGTTGCCGCGCGCGCTGGCGGAGGCCAACGCCGAACGGGCGGGGCGCGAGCCGATCCCATGGCTTGCGGGTCTTGTTTGCTGCTCGGCGTTCGACATTGCGCTGCATGATGCATGGGGCGTCGCCGCGGGCCGGCCCGTGTACGAGATGTACTCGCCCGAATTTCTCAACGAGGATCTGTCGGCCTACCTGGAGCCGCGTCAAACTTTCGCGGGCAAATGGCCGCGCGATTTCCTCGTGTTTCCACGGCCGAATGCGCTGCCCGCATGGCACCTTGTCGGCGGTAAAGACCTGATTTTCCCAACGGACGAAGGTGAGCGCCCAAAGGACGGCTATCCCGTCCTGCTCGAAGACTGGATCCAGCGCGACGGGTTGAAATGCCTCAAGGTAAAACTGCGCGGTGACGACGCCGGATGGGACTACGACCGGCTCGTGAACGTAGGCCAAATGGGACTCGGTAACGGCGTGGAGTGGTTCAGCACGGACTTCAACTGCACGGTCTCTGATCCGCGGTACGTCAACGAGATCCTTGATCGGCTCAAACGAGAGCACCGGCGTATCTGGGACGCGATCCTGTACGTGGAGCAGCCGTTTCCATACGATCTCGAGTCGAACCGGATTGACGTGCGGTCCGTGTCGGCGCGCAAGCCGCTGTTCATGGACGAGAGCGCGCACGATTGGCGGCTCGTCCGGCTTGGCAGAGAATTGGGGTGGACGGGCGTCGCGCTCAAGACGTGCAAGACGCAAACCGGCGCGCTGCTCAGCCTGTGCTGGGCAAAAGCCCACGGGATGTCTCTCATGGTGCAGGATCTGACCAACCCGATGCTGGCACAGATTCCGCACGTCCTGCTTGCGGCCCACGCGGGGACCATCATGGGCGTCGAGACCAATGCGATGCAATTCTATCCCGAGGCGTCGCTGCCCGAGGCACGCGTCCACCCGGGGCTGTATCAGCGGCGCAACGGCCAAATCAGGCTCGACACGGTGTCCGGCCCCGGTTTTGGCTACCGACTGCAGGAAATCAAGCGCGAGCTGCCCGAAATAATAAGTATATAGCCCCTGCGCAAGCATGTGGACGCGACGTCCCCGTCGCGTCATGTCCAAGACCGCAGCCTCGGGGATGGCAGTGAAGCGGCGGGGACGCCGCTTCACGGGGCTGGAAACGGGGTTTCGGGGCTGTTATGATGGCTGCAACAAGGTGCGGGTGAATAAGATGATTTATTACTACGTTTACATGGCGTTGCTGGTGACGTCGCTGGTGCTGTGGATCATCATCGCGGTCCGTGAGGATGGCGGTGAGAACGGCGATACCAAACAGGGCGACTGAAACCGCCGGACGGGAGAATTCTGATGCTGAAGCTGTCGCCGTGCGTCGAGATGTTGTGGAAGGACGTGCCGTTCCCGGAGCGTATCAGACGGGCGGCCGCCGTCGGGTACAAGGCCTACGAGTTCTGGAGTTGGTGGGACAAGGACCTCGACGCCATCGAGCGCGCCGCGAAAGACGCCGGCCTGGCAACGGCTGCCTGTTGCGCAAACACGCCGTGGTCGGGCGAGGACTCGATGGTAAACAAAGGCTCCGCCAAGAAAGTCGCAAAGGCTGTTAAAGATTGCATCCCGGTAGGCAAACGCCTCGGCTGCACGACGTTCATCATCACGACGGGCAACGAACTCAAGGACGTTCCGCGGGACGAGCAGCACAACGCGTGCGTCGCTGCCATGAAGGCCGCGGGGAAAGTCGCAGAAGACGCCGGGCTGACGCTGGTGCTTGAACCGCTCAACGTGGTTGTCGACCACAAGGGCTATTACCTCTCGTCGTCCGCGGAAGCATTTCAGATGATCAAAGAAGTCGACAGCCCTGCGGTCAAGATCCTGTTCGACATCTACCACCAGCAGGTGGGCGAAGGCAATGTGGTCAGAAACATCACGCGGAACATCGACAAGATCGGCCATTTCCACGTGGCCGACAATCCTGGCCGAAACGAGCCCGGCACCGGCGAGATGAATTACGAGTTCATCCTGAGCCAGATCGCCGGGTCGGGCTACGCGGGCTATATCGGCCTCGAGTTCAGCGCCAGCGATCCCGCCCGTACCGACGACATCATGCGCGACGTCCTCCGCCTCGCCGAAGTCTGATAGTTAACGTGGCCGGCTGACCGGCGCTCAAGCGTGGGAAAGGTTCTGTCGTGACAACTACAACTCGCTGCATGGCAGTTTTTCTGGCCTTGTCGCTGCTCGCGCCGGGTGCGTTTGCGCAACCCCCTGCCTCGCCCGACATTGATACGCTGGCAAAAGAGGTCGCCGACAAAGGCGGGCTTGTTTACGGCGCGCGGAGCGAGAACGGGACGTGGGACCTGTTCCTTTCGCGCCCCGACGGGTCGCAGCGGCGCAACATCACCAACACGCCCGATGCCGAAGAAGCGGCGCCCAGATTCTCGCCCAATGGGACAAGGCTGCTGTACCGGCGCATGAAACGGGGCACGGAAATCAACCACGACAAGTGGGGCTTTCAAGGCGAACTGATCCTGGCGGGCGGTGACGGATCCAATCCGGTGGCGTTTGGCGGCGAGGGCGAGTATCCGTGGGCGTCGTGGTCGCCAGACGGACGGCAGGTCGTATGCCTCTTCCCCAAAGGAATCAAGGTTTACGATTTGAATTCAAACTCCGTGACACGCGAGTTTGCGAGGCAGGGCATCTATCAGCAACTGTTCTGGTCGCCGGACGGCAAGTGGTTTTGCGGTGTCGCCAACAACCAGGGGGAGTCGTGGACGGTTGTGCGCGTGGACGCGGCATCGGGCGAGGTTAATCCGGCGCGCAAATACCAGAATTGCACGCCGGACTGGCATCCCGACAGCAACCACATCATCCTGTCGTCGCGGCCGGCGGGACAGCCGGGCGCGCGCGGGTATGGGTATACGCAGTTGTGGATGGTGTCGGGCGACGGCGCCGAGCAACAGCTTCTGTACGGCGAGGACGGGTCGCACATTTATGGCGGGGCGTTTTCACCCGACGGCCAGTACGTCATCTTTACCAAAGGCCCAAAGGATGGCAGCGGCGCCGAAGAGGCCGGCGCGCCAATTTGTATCATCCGCACCAAAGACACGCCCATGATCACCGGCGAAAGCGTTGAGCTGCGAAAGCTGCATCCCGCCACGAAAAGCGGGCCGGTCCTCACGCTCGAAAAAGGCTGGGAACCTCACTGGGCCTACTTTCTTTCTGGAGAGAAAGAACGTAGGCAAAGAAAGACCGAATAAACGATGGAGTTGACTGCAATTGTCCACAATGTCCACCGTGTCCACTGAACTTGGAATACTAACCAGATTCGAAGTGCTCAGCGCGTGCTTGCTGGCTCTTTTGCCGTGCGTGGGTTGCGGCAAAACAGCAGAGTCTGTGCCGAGCAAGGTGTCGCAGGTTGGCACAACGGAAGTGACGGCGGTTCTAGAGGAGGTGCGGGGCGAGTTTGTAAACCGCGCCAATTACGACTACGCGTTTGTGATGAAATACAAGGTGAAGGCGGTGCATCGGGGATCGGTCGAGGGCGACACGATCTACGTCGCCCATTACAACCCGCAGAAGGCGCGGTCCTCTGCCGCCGACGCGCGCGTCCCCGACATTGGCGGCAACGTGACGCGGTTTCGGCCGGGCGACGTCCACCGGATCGCGCTCGAGGCCCCCATCGACGACTATTACATGGGCGGCATCATCAACCGGTATTTCGACGAGTACAAGGGCGTCATCTATTGGGCCGTATGGACCGATGATGCCCAATAAAATTGGGTCGAATGAGAATTCGGCCGAACAATAATTCCATGGCACGGTCGTAATGGTTTTCACCTCGCAGATTTTTCTATTTTATTTCCTGCCGCTGGTTCTGGGGATCTACTACGCGCTGCCGAAATCGTCCGAGTGGCGCAACTTCTTTCTGCTGGGCGCGAGCTACATCTTTTACGGCTGGTGGAACCCGTGGTTTGTCCTGCTGATGCTGTTCGCGACGGCAGTTAATTACACCGGCGGCTGGATGATTTCGCGTGCGCCCCACGGCTCTGCCCGCCGAAAATGGGCGCTGGCGGGTTCGGTTGCCGTCAGCCTGGGCACGCTCGGCTTTTTCAAATACTTCATGTTCTTCGAGTCGAACCTGAACACGGTGCTTTCATGGGTGGACGGGCCGACGCTCGCGGTGTTGCAGGTGACGCTGCCCGTCGGCATCTCGTTTTACATTTTCCAGAGCATGACGTACGCGATCGACATCTACAGGGGCGATGCGCCGCCCGCGCGGTCGTTTGCGGATTTTGCGTGTTTCGTGTCGTTGTTTCCGCAACTGGTGGCGGGGCCGATTGTCCGGTACAACACAATCGCGGCGCAACTGGTTCAACGCGACCACACGCTGGAACGGTTTTCGTCGGGCTCGGCGTTGTTCATTCTGGGCTGCGCCAAAAAGATCCTGCTGGCCAACGTCGTGGGCGGCATAGCCGACTCCGCGTTTGAATCCGAGGCGCCCGGCGTGATTGACGCCTGGTTTGGCGTGGCGGCGTACGCGTTTCAGATCTATTTTGACTTTTCGGCCTACTCGGACATGGCCATCGGGCTGGGCCGGATGCTTGGTTTCGAGTTCCTCCGCAATTTCGACTCGCCGTACCGGTCCGCCAGCATCACGGAGTTCTGGCGGCGGTGGCACATCTCGCTCTCGACGTTCCTGCGCGACTACCTCTACATCCCGCTGGGCGGGAACCGGCGCGGCGAGCGGCGCACGTATATCAACCTGGCCATCGTAATGTTGCTGGGCGGCCTGTGGCACGGCGCCAACTGGACGTTCGTGGCGTGGGGCGGTTACCACGGGGCGCTGCTTGCGTTCGAAAGGTGGCGGGGCAAGCGGGGCATAGTGAATTTTTTGCCGCGGCCCGCGCAGATTGCCTCGACGTTTGTGCTGATCCTGTTTTCATGGGTGCTGTTCCGGTCGCCGGGACTCGTGGACGCCGGCCGCTACTTCGGCGCGATGTTCGGGCTGAACGGCGGCGGGGCCATAGCGCCGCTGCTCGCCGCTGAGTTGTACTCGCCGGGCCATTTGGTACTGATGGGTTTGTGCGCGGCGCTCGCGTTCCAGCCCGTGCAGGCATACGACCTCGCGAACGAGGTTACGTGGCCGAAGACAGTCGCGCTGGCAAGCCTGTTCGCCGCGACGGTCGCCGCCATGTTTACGCAATCGTTCAACCCGTTTCTTTACTTTCAGTTCTAGAATCTTTGTTCGCGATATCCGCGCACAATGCGTCGATGTTGGTTTAAGGTCGCGAACAAAAATTCTGAATGCGGCTTCTTAGCCGCCTTAGGACTTGACAATGACTCGGACTCGGCTGCCTCAACTGGGGCTCGTGCTGGTGCTGCTGCTCGCGATATGCGCGGTCGGGCTCATCCAGGTGGTTGCGGAAACCACCGGCGCCGCCACGCCGCAACTGCTCGACCTGTTCCGCAGGACGCCGACCGCCGCCGGCCTGCGGGCGTATGAGACGGATCTTGAACAAAACTCGTGGTGCGGCAACAGGATTCGCGTCGCGACGCAGCTCGCGGCATTTGTCACGTTCCGCGATCTCGGCGCTAAAGCCCTCATAGGCCGGGACGGCTGGCTGTTTTATCGTCCGGGCCTCGAATACGTGCTTGAACCGTGCGACGGCTTGGCCGAGGCCGCGGCGGCCATTGTAGCGTTCCGCGATGCGTTGGCGGAGCGTGGAATCAAGCTGCTGGTCGTTCCCGCGCCGGAAAAACCGAGCATCTATCCCGAACGTCTGGGACTCTTCGCACAGGGGCTGAAGAAACCGATGGCGACGCATACGACGCGCCTGATCGAGACACTCCGCAATAACGGCGTCGAGTGCACCGACTTGTTCTCGACCTTTGCGGGCGCGTCCGGAAAGCCGCTCTACCTGGTGCAAGATACGCACTGGGCGCCTGGCGGCATGCGGCTCGCCGCTGAAACGGTTGCCCGGCGGCTGGCGGAGCTGGGCTGGGTGTCGCCGGGGCAGGCGGTTTACGATTTGAAGCCGGTAAACCTGTTGCGGCAAGGCGATATCGTGGAGATGGTGCAAAACCCCGCGATCGCGGAACGATTCGAGCCGGAGCCCATCGTGTGCGAGCAGGTAATCGACGCAGAACAGACGCCGTACAAAGACGCGGCCGAGTCGCCGGTGCTGGTGCTCGGCGATAGCTTCTTGCGCATCTATGAGCGCGACGAACCGGGGGCTGCGGGATTTGTGGCGCATCTGGCGCGCGAGTTGCGCATGCCGCTGGCTTCGATCATCAACGACGGCGGCGGATCGACCCTCGTGCGGCAGGAACTTTACCGGAAGCCTGAATTGCTCAAGGGCAAGCGCGTCGTTGTTTGGGAGTTCGCGGAGAGAGATATCCGGTTCGGCGTGGAAGGCTGGCAGCGCGTGCCGCTGCCGGAATGAGCAGCCGTTCGTAGACGCGGCGTCCCCGCCGCGTCAATTCAACGCACGGGCTTCTTGTTCTGGAATTAACGCGGCGAGGACGCCGCGTCTACGTAACTGCGCCAAGCATCGATCAGCGCCTGCACGTTTCGCTGCACAGGCTCGTCGTAGCGGATGACGTTGTCCACGGGCGAAAGGATAAACCCGCCGCCGGGCGCCACCGTCGTCATCGCCGAGTGCACGGCATCCCGCACCTCCTCGGGCCGGCCCATTTCCACCGTCATGCACCCGTTGACGCCGCCCCACAGGCACATCCGGCCTTGTGTCTTCTGCTTGAGGAGCGGGAAATCGGCGTACGCGTCCTGTACGGGATCGAGCCCGATCAGCGCGTCGATGCCGGCTTCGAGCATGAGGTCGAGCAGCGGCATGTAGCCGCTCGTCGTGATCGAGCCGAGCCGCGCGCCCGCCGCGTGAGCGAGATCCGAGTCGCGCCGCACATGCGGCAAGATGAACCGCCGGTACATGTCCGGCGAGACGAAATCGGCCGTCTCATACCACGCGCGGCGGATAAACAAGTCCAAGCCCTCGTCGAGCATCACGCTCATTCGGCCCCGGTTCCATTCCGCAATGATATCGAGCACGCCCCCCGCAAGTTCGGGCTGTTCCATCATCATCATCACCATCTCGTGCATGCCGCACAGCCAGCAAGCAGCATCGAACAACACGCCCCACTCGCCTGTCACCAGCAGCCCGTGTTTGTCGGCGATCTTTTTGGCGTGCCGCGCGTTCTCACGGAAATCGGCGATGTGCCGGTTGGTCGGCGGCGCCAGGACGTGACGCAGTGGCGCAAGGTGCTCCTCGCGCCAAACCAGCCGCTTGACCGCACGCGGGATTACGAAATCGTCGAACAGGGCGATCCGGTCGTTGTGCGTGAAGTCTTTGGAAAGCTCGACGGCGGTGTGAAGCCGGCCCGCGGGCGTGACGTACTCCCGGTGCAGGACGGGCCGCGCACCCGCCCGTTCCTCGAGCCAGTCGCGCACCTCGACGTCCGGCGGAAACTCGACGGGCAGCCCGCGCAGGTTGCCGATCTCGGGCATCGGCACGGGCCGCCGCATCGGCCGCATCGGAATTGCCACTGTCACGTCCAGCCCCATCGCCAACTGCCGCTCGACGAACTCCGCCACGTCAGAGCACTGCTCGCGCAGCCCTTTGAACAGCATGAAACAACACGGCGTCCGATCCGGCTCCCGGCATGACAACGCCGACAGCATCCGCTCCCTTGACGACCACTCGGAATTCATAGGATGTAGACTGTAGGCTGTAGACTGTAGGAAAGGCAAGTGCGCATGTGGACGCGACGTCGCGTCATTTTGCATCTCATTCTACGATGAAGCGGCGAGGACGCCGCTTCCACGAGACCGCAGGGAAGGGGAGATTTTGGCGTACGCTGAACCGTTTCGCCTTGTCATACGTCTATAATGGCAACGATGCAAGACACTCAGCAAAGACTTCGGGATGAATTGTCGGTCCTTCGATGCCAGCAAGGCAGCATCGAGCGCTCGACCAACTCGTTTTGCGTTGGCACCCCCGGCTGCTGCGGTACGCGCAATTCCATGTCGGCTCGCCCGAAACAGCCGACGACGTGGTCCAAGATACCTGGATCGCCGTTGTCCACGGCATTGGCGGGCTGGCCGACCCTTCCGCGTTTCAGGCGTGGGCGTACCGGATCGTCACGAACAAATGCCGGGACTGGCAGCGCCGCCGGAGGATGGAACGCAGCGTGTTTGCTGAGTCCGCGCAGCAGGCTCTTGAAAACGCCGCCTCACGGCCTGCCGCGGGCTCGATGGAAGCGGAAGCGCTCGAGAACGCCTTGTCCACCCTCGACGCCGACGACCGAACCTTGGTGAGGCTGTATTACTTTGAAGAACTGACCGTGTCACAGGTTGCCGACGTATTCGGCATTCCGGCGGGGACAGTGAAATCCCGGCTGCACCGCTGCCGCGAGACGCTCCGCAAACAGTTGGAGGAAACGAATCGTGAATGAAAATATGAATAGGGCATACCACCGCATCTTGTTTGACAAAAACGCGCCCGGCGAAGATGCCGACGCCGCCGCCAGAGAAAAGTTGCAGGAGGAGTTTTCCCGCAAACACCGGCTCACCATGTGGATCATGTGGGGATTCCTTGCCTTTGAGGGCGCCATGATGGTGGCGTTGATGTTGGCGTTCGTGATCGAGTCGAACACCAAGACGCTCATTGCACTGGCGGCGTTGTTCATTGTCTCGTTCGAGGTTACAGTGCTGATGAAGCTCTGGTATTGGGTCGTCCATACGCGGCTGCTGCTGGTTCGCGAGGTCAAGGAGATGCGGCTTGAACTGGCCGACCTCGCCGCGCGCACGTCGCCGCCTCAAGAGTAGCCGCTGCCTTCTCTGCCCGCATTGGAACTGTTAAACTGTACAGCGACGGGAGCGGGAGATGCCGAATGAGTGATCTGCAGGTGGTTCTGGGGTTTGACATGGAGACGGATATCGGCAGTTGGACGCCGTTCTACGAGGGGCTTCAGCACGGCACGCCTGTGATGCTCGATATGCTCGACAAGCATGCCGTCCCCGCCACGTTTTTCTTCACCGGCGACAGCGCAAAGAAACACCCCGAGGTAGTTGAAACGGTCAAGGCGCGGGGGCACGAGATAGGCGCGCATACCCTGTTCCATGAAACAGTCGGCGATTCACTATATGAAATCCCAGGCATGCTGCCGGTACTGCCGGAGGAAGTGCCACACCGTTTGCGGCTCTGCACAGAACTTGTTGAAGAGGCGGCGGGCGTGCGGCCGGTGTCGTTCCGGTGCCCGCGCCTGTTTGGATCGACGGCGGTGGTCAACGCGCTGGATTCGTTGGGGTATGTGGCGGACGCGACCTACCCGATGTTCTTTTTCCGTGACCGGCTCACGCCGTATCACCCAAGCAGGGCCGATTGGACGCAGCCCGGCGACCTGCGAATCGTCGAGCTTCCCAATTTCGCGGACCTGTCGATGGAGTCCAAGGACCCATACGGCAGGGATATGGACCAGTGGCCGCTGTACAGGACCGAAGGCGCGGACGCGATGATGCGTCACATCGACGGGTTTATCGGTTACGCGCGGTCGCGGGGCGTGACGCCTTTCCTGTGTTTCTACTTTCACCCGTGGGAGTTTCATCCGATGCCGCAGGGCGAGATCCACTCGAGCGAGGGCAGCGTGCGGCCCGACCCGTTCATCACGAAAAACTGCGGCCCCCACGCGGCCGGCCAGCTCGACCGGCTCATCTGCAACCTACTCGATCTCGGCGCCGAATTTCTCGAAGCCCGGCAGGCGGCCGAGCGCTGGCAGTAGCGCAACCATGAGTTTGTGTCTGCGCTACTGGGTGAGTTCCTTGTCCATCTTTGGGCTGAACGGCGCGGGCCCGTTCTCGGTGATCTCGTAGCCGGTCTCGATCCGGGCGCCGTTCCACTCGGGATGCCCAAAGAAGCTCACGTCAATGCAAACCGTCATCCCGGGTTTAAGGGCGTCTTTGCTGTGCGGGCCGAAAAACGGGGCTTCGGCCTCGTGGAGGCCGATGGTGTGCGCAAACGGGCAAACCAGGTATTTCAGCAAGCCGTTTTTCTCGTAATAGGCGCGGCCCGGCGCGTCGATCTCGCTGCCCTTCCGGCCCGGCACGAGTTGGGCTTTCGTCAAGCGGAACACTTCCTTGAGATGCTTCAGGCATTCGCGTTGGGACGGCGTGAACTCGCCCGACACCGGCAGCGTGTGGCCAACCACGCCCGCATACCCGCGCACCTTCGGCGCAATGCCGATCATCACCATTTCGCCGGCTTGGAGCCGCTTCGTCGTGGCTGTCGGCACCACCGCATTGGCCCGCGCACCCGATCCCACGATCGCGCTGAACCCGAACCCCGTTGCGCCCCGGCTCCTGGCCGCATGCTCGCCCGCGGCCGCAACTTCGATCTCCATGGCGCCGGGCTTGACCGCTTTTACCATCGCGTCATAACAGTAGTCGGCCAGGCCGAATGCCGCCCGGATTTGCTCGCGTTCCCACGCCGATTTGTTAAAACGCAATGAGACGAAGTCATCGGTAATATCGACTAATTCCACACCTTTGAAACCTTCCGTGATCTGCCGGTAACAATCGGCAGGCATCCGGCCGCCACCCACCAGGCCCGCACGCCGGATCGTCCCTTCCCGCGCCTTGAGTTCCTTGAACAGCGACGGGAAATCCGTGATAGTCGCGTTCGGGTATTCTTCGTCCGGAACCATGAACACGGGGAAATTCCGCGTCTCCGTGATCGCGCTGTCCAACTTGGCGAACGGCTCGCTTTCCGGCCCACCCAGCAACATCGCGCTGCCGTCTTTCAACACCAGCACGGCCCCGCTCTCAAACTGCGGGCACCACCCCGTCAGGTACCAGCCGTTGCCGATGTTGAATTCATCGTAATAAACCAGCGCCAGGTCCAAGTCCCTCGCCTTCAGAATGGCCTGAACCTGAGAAAGCCGGGCATCCCGTTCTTTCTGATCGAGGTATCCCATTTCGCGTCTCCTCTACACCCTTGGCGGTTTGCAGGCTATTCTACTGACTCGCCGGCAAAAGAACAAAGGATCCGCTTATTTGGTTCGACTATTGGAACTGGATGCTCACACAGTTTGCGACATTCCCCGCAACCTGTCATGATGCCTGTTGACCACGTTGCGCGAGTGCTACAAGCTGCAAAAGGATTTGGATTCGTGGAAATGCGACACCTCTTCTGGTTATCACTTCTGGTTCTTGCCTCTGGTTTTTGTTTGACGGCTGAGGAAGCCGACGCGCGGTCACCCGAGGCTGTGCGGGCCCAATTGCTCCTGACGGCTGCCGCGGGTATCGTATCGCACCCGGGTTTGCGTGTAGCGGCGCGCGGAGAAATGCATCCGGAAGGCGGCTGGGGAAAAGCCAGACCTGGTTTGCCTGCCTGAGGCGGTCGATTTCGGCTGGCTCTACCAGAAGGCGCGCGAAGACGCACTGCCCATCCCCGGTCAGTACACCGATTTTCTTTCCAATCTTGCCAAAGAACTCAAAATCTGGATATCCGCCGGATGCCTCGAAAAAGCCGGCGACAAAACCTACAACGCCGCCGTACTCATCGACCGTACGGGTGCAATTGTGCTCAAGCACAGGAAAATTAATACACTGCCCGATCTTACAGCCCACCTCTACGACGCTGGAACCGCACAGGATATCAACGTGGTTGATACCGAGTTTGGACGAGTGGGAGTCACCATTTGCGCCGACAATTTTGACATCGACCATCCACAGAAGGTGGCTGATTTGGGCGCATGGCTGCTCATCACGCCTCACGGTTTTGCGGAAAAGCAAAGTGACCTGCTCGATAACGGCGTCAGCTTTATAAACCACATCAAAAAAGTGGCCAAAAAGACGAAGCTCTGGGTAGTAGGCACAAACACCGGACTGTCAACGGTTGCGGGCGGCAAGTGGAAAGGTTATCGGCACAGCGGCTGTTCAACCATCGCCGATCCCGCTGGTAAAGCGGCGGCAATTGGCAGGTTTATAGAACCGGATCTCGTAATCTTTGATATTCCTGCACCGCCCCCTCCACCCGAGTGAGTGGAGCGCAACGTTTCGAGGCACAGGCATCATAGCGCGCCGCGCCGTTTATGCCGATGTGGCGAAGGATTTTGTCGACACGGTCGCATCGGCTAGAAGAGAATGGCGTACCCGGAGGGACTTGAACCCCCAACCCCTTGGTCCGTAGACAGTAAAATGGGTTTGAGGGCTCACGCCATACTGGCTGTAACCTCTTGAATAACATCATACTACAGGATAGATGAGTTTTGCAAGCGTTTTATTCATACTACACAATTTCACCCCGTTGCATGTAGTCTACACACTTGGACGGGGTAGGGGGTGGGGGGGAGGGGGGACCCGGCCCTCGTGTATAGAGGAGGTACACCCCCTGCGGAGATTTTTTTCAGAAAAATCGGCCTATACTGGGTTGTTCCATGGTGGAACGGGCAAACACCGCCGTTGGGCGGGGACCGGGATTACTTGCGGCTCATGCGCAAAGCTTTTGTCTTGGTTGCGGTCGCTGCCGCGCCTTTTACTCTCCGCAATTCAGCGCGGCCCTTTTTCAGCATGAGTCCCAACAGGTCGTTCAAATGAGGCAGCATCCGCTCACGCACCTTCTGTGATGCGCGTAACAGTGGTTGGGGAATCCCTCGCACCTCAGTGAGAGAGTCCTTATCTGGCTGCGACTCCTTAAACGCAGCAAACCAGCCGCCTTCATCATAAACCAACGTAATGCCACGGATGGCGACGCGCCAGCCTTCCTCGAAATGACAGTAGCCCAATTCATGACCTTCTGCATCTTGCCCCCGTCGCGAGGCGGGTCGTTTGAGTTCCGTTTCCGGAAAAAACCAGGCCTCGACTCTTATGCCCGTGTGATCAAGTGCCCTTTCGAGTTCTGCAATTGCCTTGCTCGCCGGATGGCCAGCAGCGCGTTTCGTTCTCTGCCGAAGTCTTGCGTCGCTGAGTTGTGGCGCGAGATCGGCAATTTCTTTGAGCAGTTTTGCGTCAACCATTATGTCTCCTTTCTTGACATGTGGTCGTGCTTGCGCCAGTCAATGCTTTTGAAAACCTGACGGTTATTCTACGCGCTCACACTCGTAATGGACAGTCTCCCAGTCTGAGCCGTTTGAACTGGTCTGACCTGTGCAGATTCCTTGGTTCCCCTGAACTGTGATCGTCGGTTCGACAATGGCGTACCCATTGGCGCCGATATATCTGGCGCGAACGAGTCCGCCTTCGTCGACGTCATAAGTCCCGGTCACCCATTTACTGCCGGACATGGTAGCGAACGTGCCATCTCTCCAGAAAATGTAGGGGTACTGGACGTTGCTCTCGGCATCGGTAAAGACCCAGTGGCCTTCAATTCCTCCAGATGTCGGCGTCTCTGCGCTTGACTGCGGGCAGCTTGAGAGCAGCGCGATCAGTGAGAGGCAAAGAGCAGCAGCAACTACAGCCGTTTGGAATTTCATGGCCCGGTCTCCTTTCAGTCCGTGGTGGTATGTCGAGCAGCCGGAGCCGCGCCCGTTGCGATGCGGCCCCGGCTGTGGTATTACTCGGAAACGATTTTCGGTCTCCTGTGTTTGAGAATGATTTCCGCTGCCTCTCGATCGAGTTCGGGATCGGGTGTCAGTGGCTTCGGTTGCTTCGACCGCAGGTAGGCATCCAGTTCGGACAGGGCGTAGCGCGGGCAGCGGCCAAGGCGTGAGGGGCGTGGGAACTGCGGATCCCGCCGTTGCATCTTGTAGAGTCCCGAGGGCGTGATGCTGAGGTATGCAGCAGCCGCCCGCACTGTCAGCCAGGTTTCAGGCATTCACCCTCCCTGTGGCTTCGGGTCGACGGCTTCGGCCCATGCCACTTCGCGGATGCTTCCAAGCAGCCCGTGCAAGTTACGCGGGCAACCCGCCCTGTTGACCGCACGCCATTCTTCCTGGCTGATAATGGCCTCAATCTGCCACGGGTAGATCAGCCTTGCTTGCTCAATCTCGCCCGACGCATGGCCATACATGGCGAAGTAGTCTTTCCACGAAAGCGGCCGGTCGGTAATATGATCAATCCACTCAAACAAGGGGTCAACCCAAACGTACTTGAGGCCATCTGCGTCACGAATTACCACCCATGTTTCCCCGTTCATTTCTTCCACCTGCCACGGATGGATTTCCACGGACTCGATCCCTTCGCAGTCAATGCCAAGGGTCTCTCGGGCGATACGGGCGTAGTCCTGTTTCCCGGTCTGTCCGTCGAGCAGTCGCTCGATCTGCTTGTTTGAATCGTCGCGGATGGCAGTCCACAGCAGGAAAGTGCTTGAAAGGAGCGCCTTGCTGCTCAGATCCAGAACGTCTGACGGTTTCACTGTGGTTTTGCGGGCTTTTGTTGCGATACAATGCGTTTTAGACATGGTGCATTCTCCTTTGGGACTGTTGCACTGTGTTCAGGCGGCGGGCGTAGCTGTTTCTACCCCGTCGCCGTTTTCTGACCTGTGGTATAGACCTACCCCTTGATTCTGTCAAGAACCTTCTTTCAGGCCAGTGCGCCCCGGGCCCCCGCCTACAGCGCCGTCAAGTGGCACGTGGGCGGCCATTCGGGCGTCTGGAATCGACGATCAGGCTTCCAGTAGGGGTAAGATAGCACCGCCGACGCGGAAGGCCCGTGTTGCCTCTCAAAACACGCCTTTTTTGGGGGGTGGTAGGATGGGCGCCGGCAGGTTCAACCGGGGGTGTCTTCCGGTGACTCCTCCTCGAGGGGCCCGTCGATGACTTCGCGTATCTCGCGGCCTTCCAGAGCAGCCTTCCGAACAATCTCCTCAATCTCCGCGAGCTTCTTGGCGTCAACAGGCGGCTTTGGGCCATTCTCGATCCTGTGCGCCTTCGGGAAGCCCGCTCTGTCGAGCAGGGCCATCGAGGCCCGAAGTCTGAGGCAACCGTGCCGGTCGGCTTTCAGGTTGCCGCGGACGGCCAGCTTGAGCACTTCCATGGCCTCGGGCGCCGTCGCGTCGAGCTCCTCGGCAACCGTCTTCACGGCGTCATGGGCGCAGTCATCGCGGCCCGACTGAACTCGCTCGATGAATTCAATGCCGCAAGGTGAGCAGCGAAGTCTGGAAATGGTGGCGGTCGAGACGCCCACGCATTCCGACACCTGCCTCAGAGACTGCCCGAGTGCAAGGCGGCGCAACACTTCGCGGTGGATGTCGTTCAGGAAGGTGATCACCGTTTTCCTGTTTCCGCTTGCCGGTCGTGACATGGCCGTCTCCTATTTGAGGGCTCCGGCGATTCCGGGGATTACGTTCGCCAGGCCGCCGATCGCGTTCAGCCCAAGCGACAACGCGGCCGCCCATTCTGGAGTGCCCCTTTGCAGACTCGGCGCACCGCCAAGAATGTTGGTGGACTTCACGTCGGCCAAGAGGTTCAGGTTCCACTTCTCGGCTTCCACGTCCACCTTCAACTGGTTTGCCACAAGATCCGAGTTGGCCGTGATATTGGCCGTGGCGAATGAGAGTCGCATTTGGGCCATGATCCGGTTGGACTCGATGCGGTACCGGAGCGCCTCGAACAGTTGGGCTACGCCCTGGAGGATGATCGACGCCCGGAGCTTCTTCGCTTCGAGCAGCATCTCGGCGCGGTACTGGGCCACCTTGTTGTTGTGGGCGCCCTCGAGCTCCGCCCCGGCAAGGAAGAATGCGGTGCCGTATGCCGCCCCGAATTCACCCAACTGGGCTTGCTGCCGGGCCTTGGACCGTTGCAGTAGGGGGATGTTGGCTGTGTCGAAAGCGTCGACCACGGCGTCAATGTCGCCTTCCCACGTGAGATCCGAGTCGATCTTCGCCTTGACCCTGTTCAACAGGTCTTCCCAGTCCGTCTCGGGGTCGAACATCTGGAGAAGCAAGTCCGCGTCTTCGAGGCGGGACAGCGCGTCGTCCAGTTCCGGGTTGGGATCGTGAAGCACGGCGAGGGCGTAAGGGGATTCATAGCCAACATCGCCCCAGAGCCGTTCGATTTCTTGACGGACGTTGTATATGCCCCATAGTGCCGTAGTGCCAGGGGGAACACTCTTGTCCCACGTGCCGTTTTCCTGCAAGCCGTTGATGGCGGAATACATCGTACTCAGTCCTACGGGGACAGTCGCCCCGCCCCATGCTTCGCCGCCCATATCTATACCTCCAGCCGGACAAGCCGGTATTCAGTGTCGCCGCCCAGGTGTTTCACCAGCTTCTCGATGACGGGGTTGTTGGTGATTGCGAAGATGCTCTTGCACCCGTTCTGCCGGGCATAGTCTTTAGGGGCGTCTGGGTTTGTCACGTGCATACCTCCACGGGGAATTGAAGCAACCGATATTCGGTGTTGGCATTGAGCGACTCGGCCATCGCAAGAATGTCCCGCCTGTCGTCGGTCATCAGCACCACGTTCTCGCAACCGCAGGCGCGGGCGAATTTCTTGAGCTTGCTCATAATCTCCTGAAACTGCTCGGGGGTCGGCGGCGTGTCGAACGAGCAGCCCGAAACCCAAAGATGAGTGCGGCTGGAAATTGTGGGCGCGAAACGCTGAGTTAGCACCACGCCCTGAACGTCCGTTTTCCCTTCTGAGCGCTTCAACCAGAGCCAAATCTGGCATGACCCTTCGATGACGGCGGCGAGAACGGCGTTGACGGCGTTGGGGTTTTCAGTGGAGTTCGGCGGGGGACAGGTTGCCCGTACCCTTACCGCCAAGTCCGGCCACCATTGCACCACTCGCTCGGACGGCAAGCGGTTCAGCTTGAACTTCGGCGCCGGCGTCGGTTCTTCTTCGAGCATGTCTCGATTCCCCTAAAAGTTAGAGAACAGTTAGCTAACTTTTCCTCATTCCGCTACCTCAACTGTCCGTATTCTACCGAACATCTGAACATTTGTCCAGCTAAATTGGGGAATTTCACCCAATGGAGGTGGACGCCCGGATTCTGTCAAGCAGGCCCGCCAGTGCATCGAGCGGGAGCGTTGCTAAAGGCGGCTTGTGCGGTTCAGCGGTCACAAGGACGGGCGTGTCGCCGGGTTGGCAATACTTCGACTGGACGGCTTCGAGCAGCCGATGGTGGGCAAAACGGGCGTAGGCTTTGGAGTCGCCTACCATCGAGAAGTCCTTGACCACGAAATCCGGCCGTTCCTCGAAGAGAAACCACGGGGTAGTGACCCGCTCGCCGTGGAGGGCGTCGGCAGTCGCTTGCTCCAATGTCGCCCATCGGCGCGATCGTCGTTTCCTCACTTCGCGCGGCGTATCCTCTGCCGGAATGCCCGGAGTTGGTCTAATTTCCATCGTGCGTCCTTGATCGGTTCGATCTTCCACCACGGGCAAGGTTCCCCCGGTTCATTGTGCCGCCGCCTTTTTTGCGTCCACTGCGCCACCTTTGGCCGTATGATCACTCTCCGCCCTCCCTATTGCCGAAAGTGGCAACCCCTGTTCAAGCAGTTCGAAGATCATCTCTGCCACAGCCGAAAGTGCCGCGCCGCCGGCCTTGCTTATACTGAACAGGTACTCTTTAACGGGTTTGGTATCCTGCCCCAGCGCCCGCGCAACCCTGTTTGTGAAAAGATCCACCTTCCGGTTGAACGGCATTTCAGGGAACTTGGGAAGCCCATCGAAGAACTGCGCCAGTTCCTTGCGGAGCACAGCCACCTTATCGGCGGGCGGTTCATAGCCAGGTTCGGGCCGCTTTCGGTCTTGACAGTGTTTCTCAGTATCTTCAGCGTTCAGAGAAACAGCGCCATGCAGTGGTAGATCTATCTCTACACCCTCAGGGTGGTCGCGTTTTTGGCCGATGTCTACACAGTCAGGGTGTAGACCCGTGCCTCTCGATGTCGCCGTGCCTCCACAGTCAGGGTGTAGACCCCGACCACACTCAGGGTGGGCTATTTTTGATTTAGACAAGAGCTTCTTGCGCCGGTCGCGGAATCGTGCTATCCGTTTCGCCTTCTTGCTATCTGACTCTCTTGGCGCTCTTTTGAATGTGCGCCACCGAGAACTAACCGTGTAGAGATCGGCGCCGCTTTTCAACTCCTTCAAATCAAGCCTGCGGTCGATGAAGCCAATCTCGCAGAACCGCTCGCGCGCTTTATTGAAAGTGCCCTCGGCCGATTGGATCTTGCACTGACCCCATGTAAAGAAAAATGGCTCTCCGTTTGCGCATCCTGCAATCCGTAAGAGGTCAATCAGTACATCATGCTCTCCATGCTCCAAACTTTTGTATGCGTCACTTTCGATAAGCTCCTGCGACAGACAGACGCCGGGAAACCACCCGTATGGGTGTTTTGGGATTTCTTTCTTGCCTTTGCTGCTACGGTCGCGTGAAGAAGACATGATGAACACCTTCCGCGCGGTGCTCCGCAAAGGAGAATGCGCGGGGGCCGGGCTGCGGAAAGCCCGGCGTCGGCCTGCAGGGCCTACCCCGCGCAAACAAAGAGTCGAGAGATTTATCAGGGGCAGTGCGGGCACAGGTGAGTTGCCTTTCTACGGGCACAGACGCCTCAGTGGGGCTAGAAGCCGACACGGCCGGCGTTCGTGCCTCTGCGGGCTTGAAACGTGCGCCCACGCCGGGAGACAGAAGCTTGGCGTCGGATGGAGTTTGCAGTATGGCGGCGTTCATACGCCTGCCGCCGTCAACTTTCGCCGGGCGGCTTCTATCGCCCGTGCCCGCGCCTTCTCAGATCTCGGCTTTTGGGTTGCCGGTTGCTGGGTTGGCGGGGGCGCCGATTCAAGCGCGGAATCGGCTGCGGCCTGTGCAAGGAAGAAGCGGTGAACCGCTTCCATTGATGTGCCGATTTTGCTGCCAACCCTGAGATATTCCAGGCGATGCCCTCTGCACCCCTTCCGGCACCATCTCCACAGCGTTGAGACATGGGGCCGCTTACCATTGAGGCGGGGCAGCTTGGCAGCGGCTTCGGAGAGGGAGAAGATTTCTTCGGCTTGCGTAATCATGTTGCGTTCCTTCCGTCGTTCTTACCTAGCGAAAGGATCGCATGGCTCTGCGGAAACTGGTGGCAGTTAACGCAATTGCGGCAAATTGCGGCAGTGGTTTCTGTACGTTAAGAGGGTGCGGTCTCTGATGCTAAACTGCATGCAGACTTTGGTTGCCGCTTGCTGATGCGTGAGACCTTTTTCGCGCAAATCGTTGTAAAGGCCAACAACTTTCTCAGGGTTCGCTTTGGTGTTTCTCTTCGATTTGGTTTGCAGGAACTCAACGGAGGATGTTGTTACTGCGGGCTTTTCGTCTGGTAAAATCACACCGCTTGTTATTTCTTCTGTGTCAATTCGTTCAGGGAAGAAATCTCTAGGTATCCACTGCCGCGCCCACCATTTGATAACCTCCTGCGGATCCAAGTAATGCTGTCCGTCAACCGTGACGGCGTTTAGACGGCCACGGGCGACATCTCGTCGTAGCTCATTCATCTCAGGTGGCGTAATGCAAAGCCGCTCCATTTCTGCTCGCCACATCCCAAACTTTATCTCCCAACTTGAAGCATTGTAGGCAGCAACTAACTTGGAATCCGAGTAACGGAACCAGAAGGTTACTTCCTCAAACGTCCATAAGTCTCTTTTGACGAGGTACTCTCGGAGGAAATCACCATATGGGCCTGCTAAGAGCTTCGGCGGGAACAGTACATGAACCAGTTCTACGAGGTTGCTTTCTTCCGGTACCGACATGCAATTTCACCTCCGTCAGGTGTCCGTAAGGGGGAAGCCGGGGCAGCGGCTACGGTTGCCGTTTTCGACTGGCCTGTCTATCCCCGGCAGTGAAAAGTGTAGCATGAACAAGGGGCCTTCATCACCCCATTTGTGCGGCGATTTCGAGCGCCTTGTGCGAGTTGATCTCGGCGTAGATCTGCGTCACGTCGGCGCGGGCATGGCCAAGCATCACCTGTGCGGCCTCAAGGCCATACTGCCGGCGGATCTCGGTGGCGGCGTTGTGCCGGAGGCGGTGGGGCGTCCAGAGGTACTTCTTCACAAGGTCCTTAAGGTACTCGGTGTCCCCTTCCTTGCCAGCCGCCTTTGCCGCTTCCTTGGCGGCGTTCCTGCACGCATACTCGAGGGCTTGGCGGTAGGTGTCGGTCGTGTAGCGGTCGCCCAACTTCCGTTCCGTCTTTGGCGGCTCGAGCTCTTGGTGCCGATGGTCTTTGGCATTGGCGTACCGCTCGGTTTCCGCTTCACGCGGGCTGAACAGGCAGGCGTCCAGGGGCCGGTCTCCCATGAAGTCTTTCACAATAGCCTGAGCCTTGGGGCCAAAGTACAGGACGCGCTCTTTGCCGTAGTAGGCGGTCTTATGGTCACGTATCGTTGCACGCCACACCTTGCCGCTCGTGTCGAAGTCGATGGGGCGCAATCCCAGCAACTCGCCGCTGCGGGCCGCCGTCAGCAATTGCAGGTCAATCAGGGCCGCCACCTGCCGGGAAGTATGTTTCTTCGCCGCGTCAATGTATTTCTGGAGCACGGGCTTTACCGGCGCCGTCTCTCGGGCTTCGCTACGTCCCCGGTGCAGACCTTCCACGGCAGTCAGGGCGTGGTAGACGGTCCCCGGAATCAGTTCATGCGACACGCCCCATTTGAAGCACCGTTTGACCTCTGCCGCGTAGTCGTTGACGGTTTTGCGGGAAAGCCGTTTCTTCACTTGGGCATTCTTGGAATCGATTTCCTTGTTAACCCAACTTTCACGCAAGGCGCGTAGAGCATTGGGGCCGAATTGGGCGGCGGGCATGTCGCCGTACATTTCCTTGAGGCCCCTGAGAGCCATGTTGATGCGCTGCAATTCGCTTGTGGGCGCACCGTCCGGCTTCACGTAGTAAGACTGGGCGTGTTCTGAGTACGCGGCGCACAGTTCCATGACGGTGATTTCATGCGGGGAGACTTTAAGCTGTCGGCCTCTGGCTATCCACTCTGCGATTTCGCGGAGGTAGCGTTGAGTGGTCTCCGGTCGGCCCCACGGCCCGAGGTACAGCATCTGCCCGTTGAGACGGACGTAGCCTTGGCCGGTGGGTTTGTGGTGTCCAAGAGAAGGGAGTTTCGTGGTCATCGGCACAGCCTCCAAAGTACTGGAATGTGTAGTACTACACAATTCCGGCCTCGGTTACAGCCGCGCCGCCACGTTGGCGGGTATCCTGCAAGTTCAGGATTCAGCTTGATTTAAATATGGCGTACCCGGAGGGACTTGAACCCCCAACCCCTTGGTCCGTAGCCAAGTACTCTATCCAATTGAGCTACGGGTACGCGCCGGGATTTATTCTACCACCGAACCTGGATTTCTTTCAACTGGATAAATCGGCCGGATTTACGGGTCTCTTGCTTTGCGGGCGGGCTTTGCTATACTTGCGCCGGTCGTCAAACGAGCGGGGGAAACGATGCCGCCTGTGGAAGTGTCGCTGGAACAGTTGCGTGTATGCCTGCTGCCGCAACGGGCCGAGCAGGATTTTGATTCTTTTTGGACCTTGATAACCGCGCGCAACGCCTCTCAGCGGCTCAATCCGGCGGCAGAGCCCATGCCGTTCAGAATCCCGGAGGCGCACGTCGAGAAGGTGTCGTTTGATGCGTTTGACGGGGGCCGCATCGTCGGTTGGAGCATCGCGCCGGCCAATATGAAGCCGCACCCAACCCTGATCTTCTTCCAGGACTATGGGCAGCCTCGACCGGCGCCGGCCGAATATATCGCGTGGACGCTCCTTGGTTTCACGTGCCTGGCGTTTGATACGCGGGGGCAGGCCGGGGAGAGTTCCGATTATGCTGACTATGCTGGTGGCCGGGGGCCGGGTTGGCTCACCAGCGGTTTGTCGTCGCCGGACAAGTATTACCTGGTTCGCGCGTTCGCGGATGCGGTCAGAGCCATCGATTTCGCCGCCACCTGTATGGAAGTGGACGCAAAACGGGTAGGCGTGCTGGGAGTGGGACAGGGTGGCGCGTTTGCGCTGGCGGCGTCCGCGCTGGATGCCCGCCCGGCGTTGTGTGTCGCAGCGGCGCCGACGTTTTGCCACTTCGGCGAAGGCGTGGGCGCGTTGCGCGGGCTGGCTCCGTGCGCGGAAATCGCCGACTGGCTTGATGACCGGCCGCTGGACTCGGCCGCGGCGCTGCGGACGTTGTCCTACGTTGAGTTGAACAACCTGGCGGCGCGCGTCAACTGCCCCGCGATGCTTACGGCGGGCCTGCGGCTGGCCGACCCGTTATTGCCGGGTATTTTCAGTACGGCGAATCGAATCCCGGCCCGAGACAAGGTCGTCGATCTCTCTCTTTCCGCGCGGCCCAGCCCCGCTCTGATCGCGGAGCCCGTCATCACGTTTGTCAGGCGGATTCTCCAACCGAAACGGTAAGCTTATCGCGGATGGACTACGGCGTCGGTTATTCGGGCCACGCGCATCATGGCCCTCACGTCGTGGACGCGCACGCAGTCGGCCCCGTTGGCGATAGCGAGTGCCACTGTGGCGGCCGTGCCCTCGAGCCGGTCGTTGACGGGCGTTCCCAGCACCGCGCCGATGGTCCCCTTGTTTGAAGTGCCAATGAGCAGGGGACGCCCGAACTTTTTGAATTCGCCAAGGCGGCGGAGGATCTCGAGGTTGTGGTGGGGCGTCTTGCCAAAGCCGAATCCGGGATCCAGCCACAGGGCATCCTCGTCGATCCCCGCACGCACCGCAAACGACAGGCGTTCATCGAAAAACGCGCTGATGTCGTCGATAACGTCCTTGTACCGGGGGTTCTGCTGCATGGTTTGCGGCGTGCCCTGCATGTGCATCAGCACGCAATCGCAGCACGCGGACGCTACAATCTCCGCCATCCGCGGGTCGCCGCGCAGCGCCGTGACGTCATTGACGATCCGTGCGCCCAACTCGAGTGCGCGCCGCGCCGTCTCCGCGTGGAAGGTGTCAACGGAGATGCAGGCGTCAGTAGTCACCAGCGCTTTGAACACGATGCTCACGCGCTCCCATTCGGCCTGTGGCGAAATGGGCTCCGCCCCAGGCCGCGACGACTCGCCCCCCACGTCGATAATGTCCGCGCCGTCTTCAATCATGGAGCGCGCGTAATCGACCGCCAATCCGGCTTCCGCATAACGGCCGCCGTCGGAAAAGGAATCCGGCGTGACGTTCAGGATGCCCATAATGAGCGTGCGCGCCGCGGGCTCGCCGTATTCGAGGCGGATCCGGGCGCGCAATTGGTCTGTCAGCATGGTCAGGCGGTGCCGGGCAGCATGTCGCCGGTTACATCCTCGGCGGCCGGCGCCACGTCGGATGCCTCACCGGGCGCGGGCGCAACGATCACCGCCTCGCGGCCGCCCGGTTCGGATTTGCGCGGCGGCCTGGGCGGCAGGAGATCTTTCCCGCCTACCCGGCGGATGATCTTGTCGATATCGTCGCCCTCGAGGGTTTCTCGCTCGACCAACTCGCTAGCGAGCGCATCGAGCACATCCCGGTGTTTTAGAATGATGATCTTGGCCTCGGCGTAGGCATCCTTCAGCAGCTTGTGGATTTCGTTGTCCACCGCCGCCGCCGTGTCCTCGCTGAAATTGCGCTCTTTTACAAAATCCCGCCCAAGGAACACTTCATTGTTGGACCCGAAATTGATCGGCCCCAGGTCGCTCATGCCCCATTCGCACACCATGGCGTGGGCCCGTTGCGTGGCTGTGGTCAGATCGCCCGCGGCCCCGCTGCTGAACTCGTTGAACACCACTTCCTCGGCCGCCCGGCCGCCCATCGCCATCCGCAGCGTCCCAATGCAGTACGACTTGGTCACGTTATGCCGGTCTTCTTCGGGCAGCCAACTTGTAATACCCAGCGCCGGCCCGCGCGGGATGATGGTGGCTTTGTGGATGGGATCCGTATGCGGCGTCAGCCGGCCCACCAGCACGTGGCCCGCCTCGTGGTAGGCGGTCAGGTTCTTTTCCTCGTTACTGATGGCGAGGCTGCGGCGTTCCGGGCCCATCAGGACTCTGTCTTTTGCGTCTTCGAAATCCTGCATGGTGACTTTTTCGCGGGACCGCCGCGCCGCCAGCAGCGCCGCCTCGTTCACCATGTTCGCCAAGTCCGCCCCGGAAAAGCCCGGGGTGCCCCTGGCGAGCGTCTTGACCACCACGTCTTCGGAAAGCGGCAGATTGTTGTTCCGGATGTGGATCTGGAGAATGGCTTCGCGCCCGACGATGTCCGGGTGCGCCACGACGACCTGGCGGTCAAACCGGCCCGGCCGCAACAGCGCCCGATCGAGCACGTCAGGCCTGTTGGTCGCGGCCATGAGGATTACGCCCTCGCTGGTGTTGAACCCGTCCATCTCGACCAGCAGTTGGTTGAGCGTCTGCTCGCGCTCGTCGTGACCGCCGCCCAGCCCGGCTCCGCGCTGCCTGCCGACCGCGTCAAGCTCATCGATGAAAATAATGCATGGCGCATGTTTTTGCCCCTGCTGAAACAGGTCGCGCACCCGGCTCGCGCCGACGCCCACGAACATCTCCACGAAATCCGAGCCGCTGATGCTGAAAAACGGCACGCTCGCCTCGCCCGCAACCGCCCGCGCCAGCAGCGTCTTGCCCGAACCCGGAGGCCCCACCAGCAGCACGCCCTTCGGGATCTTGCCGCCAAGCCGGGTGAACTTCTTCGGGTCTTTCAAGAACTCGACGATTTCCTGGAGTTCTTCCTTGGCCTCGTCGACGCCCGCCACGTCGCCGAACGTGGCCACCTTTTCGCTCTGGTTCATCAGGCGCGCCCGGCTCTTGCCGAACGACAGGGCCTTGTTGCTCCCGCCCTGGAGATGGCGAAACATGAAAAACCAGATCAACCCAAACATGATCACGAACGGCACCAGGTTGATCAGCAACCCGCTGAAAAACGTGTCACGCCGCTGCATCTCCACCTCGACGTTCTGCTCGCGCAGGGCCGTCTCCCAGGCTGCGGGAAACTCGTGGTGGAAAAACTTCATGCTGCGGTTGTCGTGGTACGGCGGATCAAACTGGACGTCGAACTCGTATTCGCCTTCACCCAGCCGCGAGTACTCCACCTTCTTGACCTGGTGGTCGGCCAATGCCTGCTCGAAATCCTTCACGCCAAGCCGCTCTTGTGTGCGCTGGGTGCTCGAAAACTGGGACAGTACCAGGACCACGATGATCAGCAGTACAATCCACAGCGAAATCTGTTTGAAAAAACTGTTCATTCTGCCTAACTAACCTTGCCCGATGCCCAAAACACCACGCTCGCAAACAAGCATGGTTACGTGGAAGAAACGGCGGTTCGTGCGCCTTTCCCCTTCTCTTCTTTAATATTAACACACATCAAGGTAACGTACAAACAAACCCCCCGAATTCCGTCGCCGAAGTTGGTTGCACCATCCTTACTTACAGCAAATTAATGTAAAACGAACTCCTTACGGGGTTCGATGACGCTCCGGTACAAATCCCGCCTTTGGCACTGTCCCCGTTCATTGGCCGCAGCCCCCAGGTTGACCCGGCCATCATTCCGCCGCTAGGATGTTGCCCGGGTCGCTTCAACAACTCAAAGTAGGAGACTCACATGAAATCGCGTTTGCTCATTATCACACTATTGGCCGCCATAGCCGGGGCCGCGGCTTCCGCACAGACTGTCGAAATCAGCAAAGACCGGTTCGTGGACAAATGCCGGGGCGCCTGGGCCGGGCAGATGGTCGGCGTGTGCTATGCCGACATCTATGAGTTCAAGTCCAACGGCAAGCCCATTACCGAGCCCCTCAAAGAGTGGACCCCCCAGCGCGTCCGAGGCGCCTTGGGCCAGGACGATATCTACGTCGAGATGACGTTTCTGAAAGCCCTCGAGGACAACGGCCTCGATATCACCCACGAGCAGGCCGGAAAAGCGTTCGCGGCGTCCAAATACGAACTTTGGCACGCCAACAAGCGCGGCCGGGAGAACGTGCGCCGGGGTATCATGCCGCCCGCCTCCGGCCATCCCGACAACAACCCCCACGCCAACGATATCGACTTCCAGATCGAAGCCGACCTGCTGGGCATCATCTGCCCCGGGATGCCCCAGGAAACCAACCGGCTCAGCGAGATCTTCGGGCGCATCATGAACTACGGCGACGGGCTGTACGGCGGGATGTTCATCGCCGGGATGTACGCCGCGGCATATTTTGAAGACAACGACGTGCACAAGGTGCTCCAGGCCGGGCTCGATTGCATCCCCGCCGAGTCCAGCTACCACAAATGCATCTCCGACGTCGCCGCGTGGCACAAGGAAAACCCGCAGGACTGGCAGGCCGTCTGGAAGAAACTCGAGGAAAAATACCAGGATGACACCGACTGCATGCGGGGCAATCCGGTCAACATTGACGCTCGCCTTAACGGCGCCTACGTGACCATGGGCCTGCTGTACGGCAACGGCGACCTCCTCAAGACCATGGAAATCGCCACACGGTGCGGCCAGGACACCGACTGCAACTCCGCCAGCGCCGCCGGTATCCTGTGCTGCATGAAGGGCATGAACTGGATTCCGCCCGAATATACCAGCGGCATACCCGCGATGGCCGATCAGAAATTCTCCTACACCGAGTACTCGTTCAACACCCTCGTGCCCGCCTGTCAGGCCATGGCC
>JAPLKX010000185.1 GCA_026387845.1 Candidatus Hydrogenedentota bacterium
GTCTGACGGGCACACCATCGCCTCGAAGTCAGACAGGTATTCGGGGTACATGCAGTCGCCCTGCCAGATTGCGTCAAACCCGAGCGTAGCGGGATCGGTAAGGTCGCAGTGGCGTGCGGCGCCGTCGCCGATACTGCCGGAGTACTTGTTGGGCGGGAACTTCTGGCCTTTGGACTCGTTTGCGTACATCTTGAACGACAGGCCGACCTGCTTGAGGTTGTTTGCGCAACTCGAGCGTCGCGCCGCTTCACGTGCACGAGCGAGTGCCGGCAGCAGGATAGCTGCCAGGATGCCGATAATTGCAATCACAACCAACAACTCGATAAGCGTAAAGCCGTGTCTCTTTCTCATGATGTCCTCTCCTTTCCAGTTCCGGGTACAAATATAATCACCGCTGCCACCAGTTTAAGATAAGTGGCACAAGCTGTCAATCGGTCGATAAAAAAAGCCGGCCGGGATTGCTCCCAGCCGGTTTTGACGTTTAAGCGCTTACGCTTGTTCGGCTCAGCTGAAATAACCAGTAGCCAAACCTTCGATAACGGCAAACGCCTTGGTGGCCGGATGCTCGCTCGGGAACTTGAGGAATTCAACGTGGCCGTCCATGAACAGGCAGTTGACACCGCCGGGGACGTGGTTGAAGTTGCTGGGATCCGGGCTGATGATGTCGAAGTTAACAGCCAACTCGCTCTGGGCGATGGCGCTGGCTGCGGGGTTGTTGATGTCGGTGATGAAGAAGCGCTCGATGCCTTCCCTCAACCGGTACGGGGTGACGGTTGTGCCGCCGTTGGTGAAGGAATCCATGTCCTTATCGACGAGTTCAAAAGCCGTCTTGTAATCGCTGGCCGCGGTAACTGCCGCGTCCATCGTCGTTAGCGATATCAGGAAGTTGGGTTCGATGATCGTTCCCATAGCGGCCCCGTCTATGCACGACGGGTCATTGGGATTCGCTCCAGGCATCAGATACGAGTCCTCGTTAGTGGCCCAGCCAATGTAGATGTACGACCGGTCGCCGACTTTGCACGGGCAAATGGGACCGCCGGCGACGCCAGGATTGCCACAAGCCCAGCCGCCGTCCGCGTAGAAGTCTTCACCATCGTTGTCCGACGGGCAGACATTTACTGCGAGGTCCGACAGGTACTCCGGATACAGCGTTTCACCGGCCCACATCCAGCCAAGTGCGGTTTCGTCACCGGCGTTGTAGATGCACTGGCCGCTGGTGTCGTCCCAGCAGTGATTGGGCGGGAACTTCTGTCCTTTGGACTCGTTCGAGTACATCTTGAACGAGAGTCCCATTTGCTTGAGGTTGTTGGCGCAACTTGCGCGGCGCGCGGCTTCGCGTGCCCTGGCCAGCGCCGGCAGCAGGATTGCTGCAAGGATACCGATGATGGCAATAACGACCAGCAGTTCGATGAGTGTAAAACCAACCTTCTTTTTCACTGTGATAGCTCCTTTCCCTCTTAATCAAATCAAACAAATAAACACGGCATGGTTCCAGCCCACGCTCTCCCATGACAGGTTCAGTTTATATTGATTAAAGTGTTTTGTCAACAGTTCATAAAAAACCAGCGGGGATACGGTCGGGTGAATGATGGATGGGGTTATCAGGCAGCAGTTTACGGGGTTTTGACGTGCAGCCATATTTTGACGGATAGTCATAATCCAACATGGTTGGTGGTTTTCGGGCGCGGGTGAAGAATTGAAGCGGCCGGATTTGGAAAAAGGGAAGCCGAGCCCAGCGCGACGTCCGACCGCGACCCCGCGGTCGGCGGAATCCTCCCCGGTATTATTGGTGGCGTGGGCAAAGTAGAAGAATGATCAAGACGGGACTGCTGCAACGGAGGGGCGATTCTGCCGACTCCGTCGGACGCCCGAACGCGGCATCTACATTGGCTTGCAAACGTAGACGCGGCATCTTGCCGCGTTTCTTACGTGCGGATCCGGGGCAATAAACGAGGGTGGCGGATGTGTGGGTGATTCTGTAGAATGTGCTTGCAACTGGGCGAAAAGGCAAGGAGCTTGAACATGAAGACGCTGGGACTCTTGTCGTTGTTGTTGGGTTTTGCGGGGATATGTGTTGCGGCGGAGAAACCGTCGGTGGCGGTAGGTCCGTACAAGCAGGAGGTTTTCGTAAGATACGGGGCTTCGGAGGGTTTTGACGCGGGGGAGGCGAACGCGGTGGCGGTGGTTAAGGGCGGAGTGGTTTACGCGGGTACGCCGGCGGGGCTGTACATCTTCGAGAACGGGAAGTGGAGCGTGATCGACGTATCGGCCAGCTATAACGTGGAGTATTTGGCGGCGACGGGCTCAGGATCGGTGCTGGCGGTGGCGGAAGGCGGCATTTACGAGGTGAACGGGTGGGAACCGTCGGAAGTGGCGTCGGTCCCGCCGGACGTGAAGGTGACGTGCATTGCGTCGTGCGGGCCGGATATTTACCTGGGGACGATGCAGGGTTTGTATAAGGTGGAAAACGGGAGTTGCGTGGCGGTGGAAGGGGCGAACGCGCTGCTGGATACGTCAAAAGCTGTCCGGGCGGTCGCGGGGAACGCCCGAACCCGTGCGGTGGCTGTTGCGGCGCTCGACGGCCTGCTGATCAACGACGACGGCGAGTGGCGGAAAGAGGCGGTGCGGGAAGGGTCTCGAAGCTGGCTGCCGTTCGACGTTCGGGGCGTGGCGTACGACAGGGAGGCTCGTCTTTGGTTTGCGAGCGCACAGGGCGTTGGATATTTTGAGGACGGGGAGTGGACGCTTTTCACGCCGGCGGACGGCCTTCCGTACGACGATTTCACGATGATGTGCACGGGCGAGCCGGACGTGATGTGGTTTGGCACGAACATCGGCGCGATCCGGTATGACGAGGAAAACTGGGCATATCGTCAGGGCCCGGGGTGGCTGCCGCACGACGTGGTGCGATCGATTGCGGTGAACGAGAACGGGGACGCTTTTTTTGCGACGCCGGGCGGTGTGGGTGCGATCGAGCGGAGGTCGATGACGCTGGCGGAGAAGGCGAAATTTTATGAGGACGAGATCGACAAGTATAACCGGCGCACTCCGTACGGGTACGTGCTCGAGGCGTCGTTGAAATCGCCGGGCGACAAGACCGGTGGTGCAACACAACACGACAGCGACAACGACGGGCTGTGGACGGCGATGTACGGTGCGGGCGAGTGTTATGCGTGGGCCGCCACGAAAGATTTGAAGGCCAAGGAACGGGCGAAGAACGCATTCGAGGCGCTGCGCTTTTTGGGCGTGGTGACGCAGGGCGGTACGCCGCCGGCCCTGCCGGGGTTCGTGGCGCGGTCGATCCTGCCGACGAGCGGGAGAAACCCGAACGAATCCGACACCCGCGAAAGAGACAAGGCAAGCCAGGCCCGCGGTGACAAGAAATGGAAGGTGATGTCGCCCAGGTGGCCGACGAGCGCCGACGGTCAGTGGTACTGGAAAAGCGACACGTCTTCGGACGAGTTGGATGGCCACTATTGGTTTTATGGGCTATACTATGATTTGGTGGCGGATACGGAGGAAGAGAAACAGCATGTTCGGGACGTGGTGGTGGCGATTACGGACCACTTGATTGCGCACGATTTCGCGCTGGTGGACTGGGACGGTGAGCCGACGCGTTGGGCCGTTTACGGGCCGGGCGCGCTGAACTCGGACCCGGCTTGGTTTCCGGAGCGGGGATTGAACTCGCTGAGCATCCTTTCTTACCTGTCGACGGCGGCCCACGTGTCCGGCGACGCGAAGTATCACGATGCGGCGGACAAGCTGGTGCGGGAGCATGGGTACGCGATGAATATCATGTATCCGAAGCTGCAGTACGGCCCGGGGTCGATGAACCAGTCGGACGATGAGATGGCCTTCATGAGCTACTACAACCTGGTCAAGTATGCGCGGGACCCGATGGTGAGAGCGATGGCGAGTTTTTCGTTTCACTCGTACTGGACGCTCGAGGAGCCGGAACTGAACCCGCTGTTCAACTTCATGTACGCGGGCGCGAACGGCGAGAGGGCATTTGACGACCCGTACGGGCGGTTCGACCTGTCGCCGAAGGGCGATTGGCTGGCGCAGTCAGTGGACACGCTCGAGCGGTTCCCGCTGGACCGGTGCAATTGGAGCCGCAAAAACAGCCACCGCAAAGATATCCTGCCGCTGGAGCCGTACAAGCGGGAGGGAAGAGGCGCGCGCGGGTGCGGATACCGGACCAACGGCTACGTGATCCCGGTGGACGAGCGGCATTTCAATCATTGGAACACGGACCCGTGGGAATTGGATTACGGCGGGCAGGGGACCGAGTTGGCGGATGGCGCGGTGTTCCTGACGCCGTATTATATGGGCCTGTACCACGGGTTCATCAAGGAGCAGGCGCCGTGACGGTTACGCGAGCCAGTTAGCGATGGCGATCAGCAGCCTTCGACGGACGATCCTGCTGAGCCTCGAGGAGATCGTGCCGGCGAGCGCGTTGCGTGTGCTGGCGGTCCCGCCGTTGCCGCCGGACGTGATCGAGACGCTGGCGAAACGGCCGGGGGCGCAGGTGACGATCGCTTCGCCGGAATCGCCCGAGGCGGGGGCCGGGGCGCCGTATGACTGCATCTTTTTTTTCGAGCCGGCGCAGGCAGAGGGCGCCGCGGCGGTCTGTGAGGCGCTGCTGGACGGGGATGGGCTGCTTGTGCTGCCGGTCAAGCGGGGCGAGGGCGGCGAGGCGGCCGACGACACGGCCGTGCAGGCGGCGATGGAGGGGGCGGGTCTGTGTTCTTACGTGTCGTATGAGAACTCGCTGGCGCCGGAAGAGGGTTACCGGCTCGAGTCGCGTGGGCAGGTGTTCCGGCGGATCGGGGCGTGGGTGAAGACGGAATACGACCCCTTTTCTCATGCGAAGCGGTTGGGTGAGTCGGGCCGGCCGGACTGGGCGTTCGAGGTGCTGAGACTGGCGCCGCTGGGCGCGGTTTCGGATCCGCAAAACGCGGCGGCGGTGACGCTCGAAAAACAGAGGTTCCTCGAGGCGCAGTTCGACGCCGCGGATACGATGGGCCGGCTCGGGCTGCTGTGGAAAGCGCAGGATGAGGCGCATTACGTGCCGGGTCCGGCGTTTCGGTATCTGGGCGAGGCGTATGCGCGGCAGGCCGTGATGTGGGCGAAGCTGGGTGCGGCGGGTCACGCGGCGAAAATCCTGCGCGACCTGGATGCGGCGGGGGCCCAGTATCCTGACGGGATCGCGGCGGAAGTGGCGCGCGCGCGCGCGATGCGGATAGCCGCGGGTTCTCAGCCCGGGGCAGGGGTCGAGCTTCCGGCGGAATGGCGGGGGGGTGAGCGTCT
>JAPLKX010000198.1 GCA_026387845.1 Candidatus Hydrogenedentota bacterium
AAAAGCTCGACCAACTCGGCATCACGCGCGACACGCTCGTCATCTTCCTCACGGACAACGGCCCGCAGGCGTTCGACAAGACTCAGGTCAGGTACAACGCCGGGATGCGCGGCGCAAAAGGAACCGTGTACGAAGGCGGCATCCGCGTGCCGAGCTTCTGGCGTTGGCCGGGCACGCTCGATCCGGGCCGCTGCGTCGACACCATGGCCGCCAACATCGACGTGCTGCCCACCCTGCTCAAAATCGCCGGCGTCCCTGTGCCAGACAATCTGGACGGGCAGAGCTTGTTGCCTCTTCTGGGTCGTCCGACAGATCGGACGGATCAGACCGATCAGACACGGTGGAACCGCTACTATTTCACGCAATGGCACAGAGGCGATGTCCCGGAACCGTTCCGGGCCTGCGCCGTAGTGTCGCAAAGGTACAAGCTCGTCGATGGTAAAGAACTGTACGACCTCGTAAACGACCCGTCCGAGCAGCGCGACATCGCCCCGGAGAAACCGGACGTCGTCGCCGAGATGCGCAGTGCCTACGAGTGGTGGTTCGACGACGTCAGCGCCACACGCGGCTACGACCCGCCCCGTATCGCCATCGGCACGCCCCACGAAAACCCCGTCGTACTCACCCGCCAAGACTGGCGCGGCGATCCCGGCAAAGAAGGGACCAAGTGCGGCCACTGGCTCCTCGACGTCGCCACACCCGGCCCGTACGACATCACCCTCACGTTCAACCCGCTCGCCCAACCCGCCATCGTCGGGTTCCAACTCGGCGACGTGACGTTCGAGCAGGAAGCCGAGACCGGCGCCGCATCCTGCACATTCCCAAACGTCACCCTCACCCCCGGCGACGCCCGCCTCGACACCTGGCTCACCCGAGATGCCGACAAGGAAGGCGCATACCAGATCTACGTCCAAAAGCGCTGAACCCATCCCAGCCAACCCGCCTTTCCTTGGAAACGTGGACACTGTGGACATTGTGGACGGGGTGGACACAGTGGACGCGTGTTTCTCGGAGGAGTGAAAAGAGGACACCCCACACACAGTGCGCTGAGAAGCGCGGCCGGGGGGCGTCCCGACAGTTAGGTTCGGGTCATTCGCATGATGTCGGGGGTGAGTTCGGCGGGTGTGCCGTCGGGGGTGCATTTGTATTGGTCGAAGTCGGTGTAGCCGATCGAGCGGAGGAACTGTTCGTCGATGAGGCATTTGCCGTTGGTTTCGTTGGGGTGTTGTAGGATCTCGAATACGGCGTCGGCGAGTATGTCGGCTTTTCGCCAGACCGATGGGTCGCCCATCTTGAAGTTGATGGTCGCGGCGGATTCGATGATGGTTTTTGGCCAGAGCGCGGTGGCGTAGATGCCGGTTCCGGCGAGTTCTTCAGCAAGCCCGATGGCCGTCATGCTCATTCCGTACTTGCTGATGTAGTAGGCGATGTGGCCGTGGAGGAGCGAGAGGTCGATGGGCGGCGACATGAAGATGATGTGGCCGCTGCCTTGTTTGCGCATCGTGGGCAGGAACGCGGACGTGACCGCGAACGAGCCGCGGACGTTGACGTTCATGACGAGGTCGAACCGTTTCATGGGGGTGTCTTCAAGGTTTTTCCACCAGAGCGCGCCGGCGTTGTTGATGACGACGTCGACCCGTCCGAATTTTTCCATGGTGGCGGCGACGGCCCGGTCGATGCTGTCTTGTTCGACGAGGTTGCAGTAGACGGCGAGCGCGGTTGCGCCGGCCGCGCGCATTTCGTCCGCGGCGCTTTCGATGGTTCCTGGGAGTTTTTCGTGTGGCTTGACGGAGCGCGCGGCGACGACGATGTCGTAGCCTTCCCGCGCGAGTTTCAACCCGCAGGCTTTGCCGATGCCGCGGGTCGCGCCGGTGATAAAAGCAACTTTTCCCATAAGGCCTCCTGTTTGTGGGCAGTTTGGCAAGGTGCGGGTGGTTTTTCAAGCTGGATACGTTGGCAAACCAAGGCAGCGTCCGTGGACGCGACGTCCTCGTCGCGTTAATTGAAGCGGCGAGGACGCCGCTTCCACTGAAAAATGGTCAAACGGTCGCGCAGGAGCGCGACCCCACCGCGCGGCCCCACCGCGCGGCCCCACCGCGCGACCACGCGCAAGCAGGTGTGGTAGCATGGCGCAGATTGGAGGGTTCGACATGAGGCGGATGAACAGGCGGGCGTTTTTGCAGCGGACGGCTGTGGCGGCCGGCGCGGGTGTCGTGGTATCGGCGGCGGCGGCGGGGGCGAAGGTCGATTCGCCTGCGGTCCAATTGGCGCCGCACGTCCATGTGCTGCCGGGCGGGGTGAACACGGGCGTTTTGTCGAGCGACGGCGCGGCGCTGTTGTTCGACTGCTGCGACTCGGTCACGGAAGAGCGGCTGGCGGCATTGGGCGCGCGGACGGTCGAGATGATCTGCTGCACGCAGCACCGCCGGCCCAACATGTCCGGCGCGTACCGGTTTGTCGAGTCGGGTGCGAAACTGGTTGTGCCAAAAACCGAACGCCATCTATTCGAGGAAACGGATGCCTACTGGAACGACTGGAAAAACCGGTGGCACGTTTACCACAGCCAGCCGGGCCCGCAAGTGGCGGCGGCGCCGGTGCGGGTGGATCGTGGCGCGGGCGAGGGCGACGTAATCGAGTGGCGCGGGTATCGAATCCGGGTGCTCGATACGCCGGGGGCCACGGACGGTAGCGTTTCGTATGTGGTGGAAGACGGCGGGGACGTGATTGCGTTTTCGGGCGATGTCATTTTCGGCGATGGTCAGATCTACGAACTGTATTCGCTGCAGAGAGGGTTCGACACGATCGGCGACTACCACGGCTTTCTTGGCAACCGGCGCAAGCTGGTTCCGACCCTGCGGAAGTTGGCGGAATCGGGTGCGACATGCGCGGCGCCATCGCATGGCGCTCCGATCCGCGATGTAAAAAGCGCGGCGCAACTCGCGGAGCAGCGGCTCGATGCATTGTGGCGCAATTACACGAGCATCTCGGCGTTGAACCACTACTTTCCCTCGCTGCTCAACGACACGAAAGACGATCCCGCGCGGATGAAACCGGCGGAGACGTCCTCGCCGCCGGCCTGGGTGCGCAGGGTGGCATTCACGAGTTTCGCGATCGTGTCCGAGACGGGCGCGGCGCTGCTGCTGGATTGCGGCCACGACTCGGTCGTGGCGAAGCTGCAGGAATGGCTGAGAGAGAAGACGATCAGCGTGGTGGAAGGCTGCTGGGTCACGCATTACCACGACGACCACGTGGACAGCCTGCATAGGTTCGCCAACACGTTCCCGAACGCGCCCATCATGTGCGACGCTCATATGGCGGACATCATCGAGCACCCGCGGCAGTATTTCCTGCCGTGCATCAGCCCGTGCGGGGCGCCGGTTGGCAAGGCGACCAAAGACCGCGAGACGTGGCTGTGGCACGAGTTCACGCTGACCGCGTTTCATTTTCCCGGGCAGACGTTCTATCACGGCGGCCTGCTGGTTGAAGGGCACGGCGCAAAGGTTTTTTTCGCGGGCGATTCGGGCGCGCCGACGGGGCTCGATGATTACTGCGCTGGCAACCGCGTCTTCTTGGGCAAAGGGCAGGGGTCGCGTTATTGCCTCGACCTGTGGCGGCAACTCCGGCCGGCGTACATCATCAACGAGCACCAGGACAAGGCGTTTTCATTCGCGCCGGAGCAGCTTGACTACATGGACGGCGTACTCGAGGAACGGGAGCGGCTGGTGGCTGAACTGTGCCCGTGGAAGAACGTCAACTTTGCGCTGGATCCGTGGTGGGTACGGACGTGGCCGTACGATCAGGAAGCGCTTCCCGGCACCACGGTTCGGATGGAGGTGCAGTTTACCAACCACGGCGATGCACCGGCGCGGGCCGAGGTCGAACCGGTCGTGCCCGAAGGGTGGCAATGGGAAGACAGCGCCAACGCGGCGACAGACGTTGCCGGCAAGGCGGACGGGGCGGTCGCGATTGGGCTGAAGATTCCCGAAGACGCGCGGCCGGGCCGATACACCATTCCCATGAGGGTGACTTGGGACGGGGAGTACCTGGGGCAGTACCGGCACGGGATTGTGGAGGTTGTTGGAAGAAAAACATAGGACGGATCGGACGGATCCGACCGATCGGACGGATCGGACCTATTCACCGCCGCCACCGCCACTGCCTGGCCGACTTCGGCGAAGTTGGCCTACTATGCAGGCGGGACGCTTGCGCTAGCATTAGAACCAGCGTTTGAGGAAATCGGCCATGGGGCCGTTGTATGTGGCGCGCTTGATGTTCATCCAGGTGCGCTGGTCGCCGACGGAATAATAGATGTGGGTTTTTCCGCCGAATTCGACGAGGTCGGGATCGGAAGCGTCGATGCCTTCGTCGAGGTTGTCGGCGGTCAGGACGGGATTCAAGGGGCTGAGGTCCCATTTTGTGAGGTCGGTCGAGCGGGCGATGAATGTTTCAAAAAACCAAAGCGGCGTTTTGTGCTCGGTGTAGAGGAGGTAGTAGAACCCGTCGGCGTAGCGGATTGCGGGGCATGCGGTGTACCGGTCTTTGCCGAAGAGCGCGTCGGGCAGTTTTGTCCAATTCATGAGGTCGGTTGATTTGGCGAACTTGACGGTGAACGCGGGATAGGCGGGGTCGTTGGTTTCATAAGCCATGACATAGCCGTCCGGGCCGGCGCAGACGGAACTGTTGAACAGGTGCTCGGCGGGGTCCTGCACCACGACGATTTTCTGCTCCCAATTTTTCAGGTCGGTGGATTTGAACACGGTGACGTCATTCCAGTTGTCGTTTTCAAACCGTGACGCAAAGACATAGAGTGCATCGTTGCCGGCGAACGCGCACGCCAGGCTGTGGCCTTCACCCATCCGTGCGAGTACGTCGCCGGACTGTGCGTCGCGCAGTTCCATCCAGTAATCGCTCGATGTGCCGCCGCTGGCGGGGCGCAAGCAGGCGAGCAGGCACTCGCGCCCTTGCCACACCACCGGCGAGACCTCGCACATGTCTTTTTGAACCAGGGTTTCGTCGGTCAACACGGGCCTCACGGGTTCGGCGCCCGGGTGTTGGCCGGTGGAGAACTCGGCGATGGTGTCGAACACGCCGACGGGCCATGCGCCCAGCCGCAACATGCCTTTTGGCACATCCTGCGTATGCTGGACGTACGCCTGGACGTTCCCCTTGACGGAGTAGCCGATGTCGCCGACGGAGTCTTTGTCGACGCGGACGCCGAACACCTTGTAGCCCATCAGCGTGGAGTCTTCGAAATCAACGTGGAGGTACTTGCCGTTTTGCACGCTCTGCACGATGCCGTCTGTGGGCGTGCCCGCGGGTT
Source organism: Candidatus Hydrogenedentota bacterium (assembly GCA_026387845.1). Classification (GTDB taxonomy): domain Bacteria; phylum Hydrogenedentota; class Hydrogenedentia; order Hydrogenedentales; family SLHB01; genus JAPLKX01. The sequence goes on from JAPLKX010000198.1 coordinate 5,321, forward strand.
GCGAGAAATTCAGCGTGACAAGCCGGCACCGGGTCACCTTGACGCGCGTGTAGGTGTGGAACCCGAAGTTGCTGCCTTTGAGGGCGCATTGCGGGCTCACCATGGTGCAGTCTTCGAACAGGACGTCGTTGCGCTCGGGCATAGACGGGTTTTCGACTCGGACGTACGCGCCCGCGGTGTCGCCCCACCAGTCCAGCGCCCAGAGCGTACACCGGCGGAACGTGATGGGCTCATCGTACCTCGACAGGCAGTTGCCAACGCCGCCGCCAAACGCCCGGCCGATGCCCGTGCAATCTTCGACGAGTATGGTGAACGGCTCGACGCGGTCGGTGGCGTCCCAGAACAGGGCGCCGTCGCCGCCGGTGGCGTAGAGGTTTCGGAGGATCCACCTGTCCCACACGATTGCGGAAAACGTGGGCTCGGTGTGCTCTTTTGACCAACCCTGTTTATACGAGCGGATGTTTCCCCACCAGTCGTAGCTTTTCATGCCCTTGTCGGGATCGCCCGAATCGAGGACGACTCGGCCGGACGTCCCCGAGCCGTACTTGCCGTCGACGTCGCCGATCAGGAGGTTATAGGAGCCGGCGGCCGCGGGGTGCGCGACCGAGAGGTTGGCTTCCATATAGGTGTCGGGCCGGACGATGACGGTGTGGCCGCCGAGCGCGTCAGGAATGGCGTCGAGGGCTTTCTGCACCGTGGTGAACGCGGTCGGCCAAGACAGGCCGTCGGAGTTGTCGCCCAGCTTCGACACGTAAAAGGTCACGCCCTTGCGGCCGGCGTAATCGGGCGCGGCGGGGTCCCACGCCGCGGCCCAACATGCGCCATGTACGCCTGCGACAATTGCCCAGACAAGAACAGCACGTCCCATCGCATTGACCTCCCGATCAGTCCCCGAGACGGCGTCGAAATGGTGGAGCCGCGCTCAGGCGAAATCCATCTCGTAATAGTAGATGTCTTCTTTGAGTTGGCTTCGGACTTTGCAGCCGCTTTTTTGGAACACGGTTTGCATGGCCCGGTTATCGCGGAGCACTTCGGCAGTGAACCCGGCGATGCCGTTTCGTTTCGCGATGGTGATGAGGTGCTTAAGCAGGAAGCTGCCGATCCCCCGGTTCTGCCAGGCGTCGTCGACGATGAAGGCGACTTCGGCCCGGTTGGTGTGCGGGTCGAGGTAGTACCTCCCGACGGCGATGATGTCTTCGCCGAACGCTTCAGGCAGCGTCCCGACGATGGCGACCTCGGTGCGGTGGTCGATGTAGACGAAGTTCTGGACCTGCTCGCGCGAGATCCATTTCATCCGGCTCATGAACCGGTAGAAGAGCGTCTCCGCGCTGACGCCGTAGAACAGGTCGCGGATCCGGGGTTCGTCGGTGGGGTGGATGGGCCGGAAGCTGACGAGCGTGCCGTCGTCGATCAGGTAAGACGTTTTGAGTTCCTGCGGGCCGACGACGAACTCGTCGACCTCGGCCATCTCGGCCCGGACGTACTTTGCTTTGACGGCTTCCTTGATGAGGTCTTCGCGGAACTTTGGATGGGCGATGCTGATGAGGGCGAGTGCGCGCTCCTGCACGCTCTTGCCGTGGAGGTAGGCGGTGCCATATTCGGTGACGACATAGTGGACGTCGCCGCGTGTGGTGACGACGCCGGCGCCGGGAGTGAGGAACGCCACGATCCTGGATACGGTCTCGTTGCGGGCGGTCGAGGGCAGGGCGATGATGGCTTTGCCGTCTTCGGACCTTGCGGCGCCCCGGTTGAAATCGACCTGGCCGCCGATGCCGGAGTAGAACTTGGCGCCCAGCGAGTCGGCGCAGACCTGGCCGGTGAGATCGACTTCGAGCGCCACGTTTACGGCGACCATTTTGTACTGGCGGCTGATCACGAACGGGTCGTTTACGTATTCGGTCGGGTGGAACGCGAACAAGGGGTTGTTGTCGATGTAGTCGTAGAGTTTTTTCGTGCCCATGCAGAAACTGGCTACGATCTGGCCCTTGTCCACCGACTTCAGCGACCCGTCGATCACGCCTTTCTCGACGAGGTCCATCAGGGCATCGGTAAACATTTCGGTGTGGATGCCGAGGTGCTTCTTTTCTTTGAGGCTTTCGAGCACGGCGTGTGGCACGCGGCCAATCCCGAGTTCGATGGTCGAGCCGTCTTCAACGAGTGCCGCGACGAATTCGCCGATCCGGCGCGTAACGTCGGTCACTTCGGCCCATTTGACTTCGAGCAGGGGGCGGTCCACGGGAACCAGAAAATCGATGTCGTTGACGTGGATAAAACTGTCGCCGAGTGTTCTTGGCATTTGCGGGTTGACCTCGGCGATGACGAGCTTGGCATTTGCCGCGGCGCTTTTGACGATATCGACGGAAATGCCCAGGCTGCACCGGCCGCGCTCGTCGGGCGGGGTGACCTGGATGAGTGCAGCGTCGATCGGCAACTGGCCGCTGGTGAACAGGCGCGGGATCTCCGACAGGAAGATGGGCGTGTAATCGCCGACGCCTTCCTGGATCACGCTGCGGACGTTCTCGGCGATGAAGAAGCTGTTGACAACGAAATGCTGGCTGAGTTCTTTGTCGGCATAAGGCGCTTCACCGAGCGTCAAGAGGTGGACGACCTGGACGTCGGCCAACTGGCTCGATCTGGCGGCAAGCGCGCGCACGAGATCGACGGGCTGCGCGCAGCCCGTGCCGATAAACACGCGCTGCCCGGGCTTGACGTGGCTGAGCGCCTGGTCGGCCGTGACGACCTGATCGGCGTGGGCCTTTTGCCAATCGGGGTTGTAGCTGATTTTCCTCTCACTCATCGCGTTTTTTAACTCCCGATAAAATCATTCGCGCATCGGCGACCACTGGTGGCGTTCCGACGGCGCCCACCATAAAGGGGTTGATATCGAGCTCGGCAATCTGCGGAAAATCGGTCACCAATTGGCTGATCCGCTGCAGCCCGCTGGCGATCGACGTAAGGTCGACGGCCGCCTCGCCGCGCGCGCCCCTGAGCAGAGCATAGGACCGCGTGCCGAGCAGCATCTGCATGGCTTCGTCGGCCGTGATCGGGGCCAGGTGAAACGTGACGTCTTTCATAACTTCGACAAAGATGCCGCCCAGACCGAACATGAGCATGGGCCCGAACTGCGGGTCGCGCGTCATCCCGATGATGATTTCGCGGCCTTTCTTCGCCATCTGCTCGACGTACACGCCGTCGATTTGGGCGTCCGGGGCGCGTTTGGATATGCGCAGCATCATCAGGTCGAACGCGTCTCGGACTTGCTCGGCGTTGGACAGGTTCAGTTTGACCCCGCCGAAATCCGATTTGTGCAGGATGTCGGGCGACGAGATCTTCATCGCGATCGGGTAGCCGATATGCTCGGCAATCGACACCGCCTCGTCGGCGGTCGCGGCGAGCCGGCCCGGCGGGACGTAGAAATCGTATGCGGCGAGAATTTCTTTTGCTTCGACTTCGCCCACCTCGGGCCGGCCGGACCTCTCATGGCGGGCGATGACGCGCTCGACACGCCTGCGGTTGACGGGGAACCGGGTGACCACGCGCGGGGGCCGGCGCCGCCACGCCGAATAGTCGCACATGGCCTTGAGCGCGGCGACGGCCCGGTCGGGCGAAGGGTAGTCGGGGATGCTGAGCGCGGTCAATTCTCTGCGCGCGTCCATGACGTCATGGCCGCCCATAAACGTAGCGAGCACGGGCTTGTCGCCTTTCATATGCTTTGCAATAGCGCGCGCGGTGCCGACGGCGTCGGTCATGGCCTGCGGCGTGAGGATCACGACAACGGCGTCGACGGACTCGGCGGCCTGGGCGACCTCGAGCGCAAGCCCATACCGATCCGGATCCGCATCGCCCAGCACGTCGATGGGGTTGCCGACGCTGGCGGCGGGGGGCAGCTTAGCCTTGAGCGAGTTGGCGAGTTCGGGGGGCAGCGGTTCGATCCGGAGTCCGGAATTCTCGGCGGCATCGGCCGCCATGATGCCGGGCCCACCGGCGTTGGTGATGATGGCGATCCGGTTGCCCAGCGGAATGGGCTGCATCGAGAAGGCCATGGCGGAGTCAAAAAGACTCTCGAAATTTTCCGCCCGGATCACGCCGGCCCGCCTGAACGCCGCGCCGTACGCAATGTCGGCCCCGGCGAGGCTGCCGGTGTGGGAGGAGGCCGCTTTTACACCCGCGACAGACGTCCCTACTTTAAGAACGACCACGGGCTTCTTGGACGCGGCGGCTTCGGCGGCCTTGAGGAATTCGTCGCCATGCGTGATGCTTTCGAGATAGCAGGCGATGATTTTGGTCTGGTTGTCGGCGGCGAGCACGGTGAGGAAATCGGTCTCGTTGAGGTCGGCCTTGTTGCCGATACTGAGGAGTTTGGCGAGGCCGACCCCGCGGCCGCTGGCCCAGTCGAGTATCGCCGTGCACAACGCCCCCGATTGAGAGACGACGCTGATCCCGCCAGGGCTCGGCATCTGGCTGGCAAACGACGCGTTGAGCGAGTGCTCCGTGTTGATCAGACCCAGGCAATTGGGGCCGAGCATACGGACCCCTGCCAAGGAACATACCGACGCTATTTCCTTTTCCCGCTCCGCGCCTTCGGGCCCGACCTCCTTATAGCCGGCGGAAATGACGATAATGGCTTTGGCCTGGGCGGCGATGGAACTTTCGATGGCGGCTTTGACGAACTTGTTGGGCACCGCAATAACACTGAGGTCGACCGTACCTTTGTAGATCTTGAGATCAGGATACGTGGCGAGGCCAAGCACCTCTTCTCCGGCCGGGTTTACCGGCACCAGATCGCCTTTGAAACCGGCGTGCAACAGGTTGGCCAGGATCTCGTGGCCTACCTTTCCGGGAGTTCTGGACGCGCCGATGACCGCCACGGTTTTGGGATACAAAAGGGCTTCGAGCATCAAATCATACCTGTACGTAAATTACGCGTATTGGACCAGAGGTCAGAAACAACGGATTATACCACCAGCTTGAAAAACCGTTCAAATTTGAACGGCCAAAATGCGCCAACCTCATGCAAAAATGGCCTGAATTCAAGGCCTCCCGAGCCGATCATTCCTCGAGCGCGTGGCGGTCGATCTCGTGTTTTTTGAGCCGGTATTGAAGCGTCTTGTACGACACCCCAAGCAGTTCCGCGGCTTCTTTAATCCGGCCGCCGGACTCCTCGAGCGCCTGCCGGATCAAATCCTGTTCGAGTTCCTCGAGCACGATCCCGCCGGCCGGCAGCTTGAACGGCGTGGCGGGTTGGGTGGGCCGTTCGATGAGCTTGGGGGGCAGATCAGCCGCGGTGACGAGCGGGCCATCAATGAGGATGAACAACTGTTCGAGCGTGTTCTCGAGTTCGCGGACGTTCCCCGGCCACCGGTACCGACGCATCGCCTCGAGGGCTTCGGGCGCAAGCGCGGGAACGGGATGGCCCAGCTTGCCCGTCAGCTTCTCGCGGAAGTGTCTCACAAGCAGGGCGAGATCCTGCATCCGGTCGCGAAGCGGCGGGAGATCGATCCGGATCACGTCGATCCGGTAGTAGAGGTCCTTGCGAAACAGGCCCTCATCGACCCTGCGCGCCAGGTCCTTATTCGTGGCGACGATAACGCGCACGTCCACCTGCCGCTGCTGCCTGCTCCCGATCCGTTCGAGCACCCCGTCCTGCAGGACGCGCAGGAGTTTGGCCTGGCTCTCGAGGCGCATATCGCCGATTTCATCGAGGAACAGCGTGCCTTCGTTGGCCATTTCAAACTTGCCCGGCCGAGAGGCGTCCGCGCCCGTGAACGCACCCTTCTCATGGCCGAACAGTTCGCTCTCGACGAGGGTGTCAGGTATGGCGGCGCAGTTGGTGATGGTGAACGGCTTGTTTTTTCGAGGCCCCGCAAAATGGATGTGCCGCGCCACGAGTTCCTTGCCCGTGCCGGACTCGCCCTGGATAAGCACCGTGCTGGTGACGTTGATGGCTTTGCGCGCAATGTTGAACACGCGTTGCATCGCCGGGCTCTCGCCGATAATGTTGCCAAGCGAGACGGAGTCGCTGACGAGTTCGCGCAACTGCTGGTTCTGCCTGCGGAGGTCGGCCTGCTCGAGAACTTTTGCGACCACGATCAGCAGCTCGTCTTTGTCGAACGGCTTCGCAAGATAATCGACGGCCCCTTCTTTCATGGCGGCGACGGCCGTCTGGACCGTGGCGTAGGCCGTCATGACAACAACCTCGAGGTCGGGGCGCAGCCGTCTAGCCTGCCGCAGCAGTTCGAAACCGTCCATGCCCGGCATGCGCATGTCGGTCACGAGCAGGTCGTAGGGCTCGTCGCGCAGCATCTCGACGGCGTCTTTGCCGGACGCCGCGCTGCCCACTTCGTATCCGGCTTTGCCGAGGATGGCGCAGATAACGTCGCGCTGCACCTGATCGTCTTCGCAGACTAGCACCCGCGGTTTCATTTCTGGGCTGGCTCCAATGGCAGGCTGATGAGCACCTGGCAGCCCTGGCCTTCCGCGCAACTGAGCGAGATGTTGCCGCCGTGCTCCTCGACAATGCCGCGCGTGATCGACAGGCCAAGGCCGGTCCCGGTGTCCTTGGTGGTGAAATAGGGTTCAAACGCCCGTTCCGCGACTTCCTTTGGCATACCGGGGCCGTCGTCGCGCACCTCGATTTCGCAGGACTGGTCGGTGACGCGCGAAAACAGCCGCACCCGGCCGCCCCGCGGGCACACTTCGAGCGCGTTGATCAGAATGTTGAGGATCGCGCGAGTCAACTGCCGCGGGTCAACGGACAGCGAGGTGTCGCCGGTCCTGAGTTCCGAAATCAGCCGGACGCCTCGGTCTTCGGCTTCTTTTCTCACGAGCCGGGCGCACTCCGCCACGATCACGTCGATCTTCGTCGGTTCAGGCTGTAACTCGCGCTCTCTTGCCAGCGACAGGAACCCGGACACGATCTCTTCAAGCCGGTTGACCTCGTTCCGGATGGTTTGGAGGTGGCGCAAGGTCTCGCCGGACTTGTCCGAGCCGTCCAGCGTGTCAATGGCGTGGCCGGACAGCAGCTTGATGGCGTTGAGCGGGTTGCGGACGTCGTGGGCGACCCCGGCCGCCATGTTGCCGATGGCCGACAGCCGCTGGGCCTGGCGAAGGTTGGCCTCGATTTTCTCCTTTTCCTGCAGCGACGCGACCATGTTGTTGAATGTGTATTCGAGCGACTGGATTTCGCCGGACGTTTTGCGGGTGCTCACTTTTTGCAGTTGGCCGTTGCCGGTTTGGCCGCTGCCGATCCGGGCGCAACTGTCGGCGAGGTCGGACAGGGGGCGCAGGATGCGGGCGATGAAATAAATCATGAATCCCAGCGTAATAACGAACACGGCCGTGAGCAGCGCCAGGTACTTGTTCTTGAACGCCCGGACGATCCCGGCCTGCGGCACTAGCGATACCCGCGCCGTCAGCAACATCTTGCGGCCCTGGAACTCGAGGGGGAGCTGGGCCGTCTTGACCAGTTCGCCCGACGCGGTTTTCTCCAGCGTGAACGGGCTGAAATCCGTGCTGTCGCTCCTGCGGTCGTCGAGCTGAATCACGGTGCCCGAATAGAACTGGGTCACGTCCCGCTCGACGTCCCGGAGGTCGGCGTCGGAATGCTCTTCGAGATGGAGCGTGATCCGGTTGGCGATGTCCTGGGTTTGGGCTTCCATCTCGCGCACGACCTCGCCGAAGTAGTGGCGGGTGATTTCATACACCGATCCCAGCAGGCACAAAACGAGCACGGCGCACAGCACCATCACGCGGACGATGAGCGAGTCGCGCCAACGGACGCGGGCGTATGTGGCGGGTGATTTCGTCATTCGTCCGGTTTGGGGTGAATCTCCCCGTTGTATACCTTGAGGACTTCGAGCACGTCCATCCAGGCTTTGCGTTTGTCGGCCTGGTTGCGTAGCAGGTACGCGGGATGATACGTGGCGCGCAACGGGATGCCGTGGTAAAAATACCATTTCCCGCGGAGCCGGCCGATGGGCTCGGTGGTTTTGAGGAGCGTTTGGGCGGCGAACGTGCCCAACGCGCAGATGACCTTGGGTTTGATAATCTCGAGTTGGCGGATGAGAAACGGCTCGCAATGTGCGATCTCGGCGGGGAGCGGATTGCGGTTCTCGGGCGGCCGGCATTTGAGCACGTTGCAGATATAGACGTCTTCGCGCCGCAGCTTCATCCCCTTTTCGATGATGTCAGTGAGAAGTTGCCCGGCCCGCCCCACGAACGGTTTGCCCTGGAGGTCTTCGTCACGCCCGGGGGCTTCACCGACGAACACCAGTTTCGCATTGGCGTTGCCCGAACCGAAAACGACGTTGGTGCGCGTCCCAGCCAGCGTACAGGTTTTGCAGGCACGGACTTCCTGTTCCAGCGCGTCCAGCAGTTGCTGCTTGGTAGCCTTGACTGTCTGGATTTTGCCCAGCGATGCCGCTACTTCCGGCGACAACGGCACCGTTTTCCGGCCCCGGCGCGCGGTCTCCCGCAGGAGGTTGCAGGTCTCCGCCACGATCTCCTTATATGGCTCTGTCCCGAACAATTTTTGTACCTCCATGAGGCGCGTGCGCGATAACGAATGATACCACGGGGCCGGTTGGGCTTGCATTAGAGGGATGGGGTGCGACAACAGGACGGATCGGACGGATCGGACGGATAAGACCATGCTACTCGGTGGCGCCGGAGACGGACTGCTCGAAGAACCGCTGGATGTCTTCGAGGGAAAGTTGGCCGGGCTGGTTCTTGCTTCGGGGCTTATCTTCGAAGGTGATTTTGGCCAATTCGGGGATGGCGTCTGCTTCTACGCCGGCGTCCTTGGCGGCGGGCGACACCCCCAGTTGCCCCAACAAACCATGGATGGCCGCGGCAATCTGGCTCGAGGCGTGGCCGGGTTCGGGCCGGGCGGGATAGCCCAGGGCGGCGGCGATCTCGGCGACTTTTTCGGGCAGGAACTTGGCATCGTGCTGGAACAAGGGGGTCAGGAGCAGCGCGTTGGCCAGCCCGTGGGGGATCCCGAACCGCAGTGTGTAGTGGTAACCCATTCCGTGGACAAGAGTTGTGCCGCTTTGGGCAATCACGCACCCGGACAACATGGCGGCGTAGAGCATATTGGCTCTGGCATCCAGATTTTCGGGCTGGTCGGCCG
>JAPLKX010000188.1 GCA_026387845.1 Candidatus Hydrogenedentota bacterium
GGTCGTTTGGGAGGATGATGCAGGTGACGGTGCGTTCGGCCTTGGCGATTCGCAGCGCCTGATCCACCAGGACACGCGCGCTCACGGGCGTCGTCGCCATGTGGACGTAATGGCTGGCGACGTCTTTGAAAAGGCTGATCAGGTCCACCTCTTGCTGGAAATCGCCGCCCATGGCCATCCGCGCCTGTTGGCCGACAATGGCCACGACCGGCTGGTGGTCTTTTCTGGCGTCGTAAAGGCCGTTCAGAAGGTGGATGGCGCCGGACCCCGAGGTGGCAATGCATACGCCGACCTCGCCGGTAAATTTGGCGTGGGCGCAGGCCATAAACGCCGCCAGTTCCTCGTGTCGCGCCTGGAAGAACTCGATCTTGTGGCGGGCTCGGTTCAGGGCGCCGATCATGCCGTTGATGCCGTCGCCAGGGTACCCATAAATCCGCCGCACACCCCACGCGTACAGGCGGTCGACAATGTAATCGCTCGTGGTTTGGCTCATAGTGTTCCGCTCCTCATGGGCAATGCCGTTTCATGAACCCCCTGTTTCAATTTGAATGGCCCACCGCCGGAGACCTCACGCCGGGAAAGCAATCGTGCTCAGCAACGCGTCCTCCAGATTGTTAAACCGGACGTGGCTGGCCCTGCCGGCTCACGATCGCAGAAATAAGCGGTAATGCGTACGTGGGCGCCTACCCCTCTTGTAACAACATCCGCGGCCGGTTCTTTCCCATTGGGTAGCTGTCGGCAGGCCTTGGAAATTTGCCTGGTTCCCGCCCTGTTCAAGGGGTTAGACGGAAGGAGTGTTCCCATGATGGACGGCATCTCGCGGCGGGAATTTCTTGAAGCATCCGCACTCAGCGCGGTCGCCATGGGACTCGGGGAAAACAAAAAACACCACATTTATTCCTACAACCGCTGGCCGGAAAATCCCGAGCCCGGCGACTGGTCGTTCTATGCCACGGCGTGCCGAGAATGCCCTGCCGGGTGCGGCCTCTACACCTGGAACCGTGACAGCCGGTGCACCAAGGCCGAGGGAATAGCCGGCCACGCCGTCAACAACGGCGCCTTGTGCCCGCGCGGCCAGTCATCCGTGCAAGGCCAGTACGATCCCGACCGGTTGCGCCAAGTGGCCCGGCGCGACGGCGGCAATGTCGAGCAACGGCAATGGCCGGAGGCGTTTGCGGAACTGGGGGCAGGACTCCGCGGCAACATTTCACGGGTCCTGATTGTCTCTCGGCTTGAAACTGGGGCGCTCGCAGAACTGTTTAAAGCGTTTGCAGGGGCGTTCGGTACGGAAAGCCGTGTCCTGTATTACGAGCCCTTTGATTACGCGCCACTGAAGGAGGCCCACCGGATCGTTTTCGGCAAACAGGATATCCCCGACTACCGCATCGACCTCTGCCAAAGTCTCGCAAGTTTCTCCGTGGACTTCCTAGAAAACTGGATCTCACCCGTCCAATTTGCACAACGGTTTGGAAAATCCCGGGATCCGGACAGCAAAACCCGGCTCGAGTTTCTGTACGCGGGTCCCCGCCAGTCCATGACGGCCGCGAATGCCGACGAGATCATCCTGCTGCCGCCGGGTGAAGAGATCCCGTTGGCGATGGCCGCCCTGAGTGCCATCGCGGCCAGCGAAAACAAGCCAGGGGTTCAGGCCCTCACCGACGCTTATTTCAAAGCCCTCCCCGGCGTTCGCGATCGGCTGCCGCAACAAACCGTTGACCGGCTGGCGCGCCTGTTTACCGGGCGGAAAGGGCTGGCGCTGGGCGGGCCAACCGGCGCGGAGGGTCCGGGCGCCGTAATGTCCGCGCTCGCCGCCGCCCTCATAAACGCCGCTACCGGCGCCGCGGGCGCCCTGCTGGATTTCTCGCGGCCGCACGCCCTCACGTTCACGGCGAGCGCGCAGGAGGTGGTCTCGGCTTTGGAAAGTGCCGATGCAAAAACCATGGTCATCTTTTTTGAGACTAACCCCGCCTACGATTTGCCTCAGTCCCAAGATCTCATTCAGCGTGCGGGCGTCTCGCTCTACATCGGCACGCTTCCCACGGAAACTTCGCTTCTGTGCAATTGGGTCCTGCCCGCTGACTCGGCACTGGAGTCCTGGGGCGATTACGAACCCTGGAAAGGCATCCACGACCTCATGCAGCCCGTCACGGCCCGCCTCTGGGATACGCGCAACGCCGGTGAGATCCTGCTGGGCTTGGCGGCGGCGGCCGGCGCACCGTTGTCGCGGGCCGGAGCGCAACAGCCCACACTGAACTTCAACGATTGGCTGCGCGCCCGATGGACCGACATCCACCGGCGCATCGGTTCAATCTCCGACTTTGAATCGTGTTGGAGACAGGCCTTGATGAGCGGCGGCGCTATCGAGCCCGCGCAACCGGCCCCCGTGAAAGCGTCTTTTGCGCCGGACGAATTTGCGAGACTCCTGAGTCAGGGAAGCCTGCCGGCGCCCCACCTCGAATCAGGCCGGGCGCACCTCTGGCTGTGGCCGTCGATCATGCTGTTTGACGGGCGGACGGCCAACCGCGGGTGGATGCAGGAGTCGCCTGAACCGATCAGTTATGCGGCGTGGGGAAGCTGGGTCGATATCCACCCGGACGACGCAACGAGTTTGGAAATCGAAGAAGGCGACGTGGTGGCGCTGGCAACCCAATCAAGCCGGATCACGGCGCCGGCCCGCGTCACCGCCGAGGTCTGCCCCGGTGTTGTCGCGCTCGCATTCGGGCAGGGCCACACGGCCATGGGATCTAACGCCGCAGGCGTGGGCGCAAATGCATTTCTCCTTCGCCCTCTGAACCCGGAGGTTTTTTTTGGCACGGTTGCCGTGACGAAAACGGGCAGCCGCGATTACATCGTTTACGGGTCCAGAAACCAGAGTCAGTATGGGCGCGACATCCTTCAATGGACCGACCACGAGAAGAAAAAGGACGAGAAGATCAAAGAAGAGGTCGTGATGCCCTTGCCCGAGGGATACGAATCCTCGAGAGACCTGTACCCGCCGCGGCAATATGCCTACCACCGGTGGGCTATGGCTATAGACTTGGAAAAGTGCATTGGCTGCGGGGCCTGCGCGGTCGCCTGCTACGCGGAAAACAACCTTTGGGTCGCCGGAAAAGTTCAGATGCACAAGGGGCGGGAGATGGCCTGGCTGAAAGTGGTGCCGTATCGGCACCCCCGCGAGGACGGCAGAGTCGGGTTCCTGCCGCTGGCCTGCCAGCACTGCGACTGTGCGCCGTGTGAACCGGTCTGCCCGGTGTATGCGGCGGTCCACAACGAGGAAGGGCTTAACGCGCAGGTCTACAACCGGTGCATCGGTACGCGGTACTGTTCGAATAACTGCCCGTACAAAGTGCGGCGATTCAACTGGGGACGTCGAAAATGGGTCGCGCCGCTGAACCTGCAGCTTAACCCCGAAGTGACGGTGCGGTGCCGTGGGGTGATGGAGAAGTGCACATTCTGCATCCAGCGCATCCGCCAGGCTGAGTTTCGTGCGGCGCGTGAAGGGCGGCATGTCCGCGACGGAGAGATTATGCCGGCTTGCGCTCAAACGTGCCCCACCAAGGCCATCGTTTTCGGCGATCTCCTGGACGAGCGGGCGCGCGTCACGGACTTGTTCCGCCATTCGGCCCGCCGGTACCAGGTGCTTAAAGATCTCAACACAAAGCCCGCCGTCGCATACCTCCGCCGGATCACGGGCCGGACACCCAGCGGCGAAAGTTACGAGACATGAGTGAGATTTCACCCGCCACGGTCGATGAAGTCACCCTGCACGCGTTCCGGCCGCCGCGCATTCTGTACTACCTGGTCATGCTTGGACTTTCCGGCGGAATCGCGGCGGCGCTCGGCAGTTGGATCTACCAGAAGCAAATGGGGATGGGTGTTGCCGGCATCTCGTACCCGGTGGGCTGGGCGGTCTACATCGGCAATTTTGTGTTCTGGGTTGGGATCGCCCATTCGGGCACATTAATTTCAGCGATCCTGCATTTGCTCCGCGCCCGATGGCGAACGGCCGTCTCGCGATCCGCGGAGGCCATGACCATCTTCGCGGTGGCTACTGCGGGCCTGTTCCCCCTGATTCATCTTGGCCGCGTCTGGGTTGTCTACTACATCATCCCCTATCCCAGCACGCGCCACCTCTGGCCGAATTTTATCAGCCCGCTCGTGTGGGACGTGCTGGCCGTCGGTACCTATTTTACCGTGAGCGTCATCTTTTTCTATGTCGGCCTGATACCCGACGTTGCGGCGGCCCGGGATCGGCTCGTCACGCAGAACACGTGGCGATACAAGTTGTGCCGCACACTCGCCCTGGGCTGGATCGGCAGCGGCCACCAATGGCTGACCCACGGAAGATCCTTTCTGTACTTCGCCGCGCTCGCCACACCGCTCGTGGTCAGTGTCCACTCGGTTGTTTCATGGGACTTCGCCATGTCGATGCTTTCAGGGTGGCACACGACGATCTATGCCCCGTATTTCGTCGCAGGCGCCATTCATTCGGGGCTGGCGATGGTGCTCACGCTCCTGATTCCGATGCGGCGCCTGCTCAACCTCGAGAAAGTGATCACGCCCCAGCACTTTCAGGCGATCGCGCTCACCATGCTGGCTACCGGCAGCATCGTCGGGTACGCGTACCTGGTCGAGCCGGGGATTGCGTGGTATTCCGGCAGCGTATTCGAGCGGCAGTTTGTCGAGTGGAGGGCGCAAGGCTGGTTCGCATTTGCATATTGGACGCTGCCGGTGCTCAACGTGCTTGTGCCCGCGACGTTTATCCTCAAGCCCGCGCGCGAAAGTCTCTCCTGGCTCTTCGCCGCTTCAATCCTGGTAAACATCGGGATGTGGGTCGAACGCGTCCATATTGTCGCCTCGGCCACCGCGCACGACTACCTGCCCCACACGTGGAGCCATTACGCCCCAACCTGGGTCGAAATCACCATTACCATCGGCAGCTTCTGTTTTTTCTTCTTCCTTTTTTTTCTCTTCTCCAGAGTCTTGCCGCCGGTCGCCATGAGTGACACCAAAGAAGACAACATCTTTCAAAAAGAGTTTCCGCCGAAGAGAAAACATAGGCGAGGCGCACGGAGAATTCACCGGCGCGACACCGGCGCAACCGCCGTGTTCGACTCGCCGGAAAAGCTGGTTAAAGCCGTCGACGCCCTCAACCAGTCGCCGTTTGACCGGTTCGACTATTTCTCGCCCATGCGCATCAAAGAGCTCGAGCGGATCACGCGCCGGAAACACAGCCCGGTCCGCTACTGGACCTTTTTTGGCGCAATAGCCGGCGTGATAGGCGGGTTCGCGCTGGCGATCGGCGCGGCTAAAGTGAACAGCCTTGTCGTCGGCGGAAAGCCGCCCGTGTCGATAGTCCCCTACTGCATCGTCGGCTTCGAGGGCTTTATCCTTCTGGGGTCGATAAGCAACCTGATCGGACTGCTGATTCATGCGCGCCTCCTGACGTTCCAGATGCCGCTGTGGTACAACCACAGGTTTTCCCACGACCAGTTTGGCGTGTTCGCCCCAATTCCGGCGGAGTCTGTTGAAGAGTTCGCGCGAGCCGTGTCGGTCGCCGAACCCCTGGAAGTTCGCTATGTCGGATAACCAAGACAACAAGCAAGGCCGGCGGCTTGGAGTACTGAGGCGTATGGGAGCGGCGTTCGGCCTGGGATTCGCCGTGTCCAGAGCGGTCGGTGCGGCAAAAAAAACGCGGCGCGAGAAGAAACACGGGGCGTTAAGCCAGTTTGGGTCGATGCTGGGACGGCTGCCCGAGTTGGTTGCGGCGTACCTCGCGGCGTCTGAATTACAGCACGCGGGCCTTGACCAACTGCCGCGGAGCGAAGAGGCGGGGCCTGTTACGGGCGCGCGGGTGGAAGTGAGTATCGCCGGTCCGGAATGGGTGGTGCCAGGAAAGCACACTGAAAAGCTGACGAACAGAGAGCCAGAAAAACCTGCGGGGTCTCCGGGCGCCTTGGAGCCGGAATTGGACCGGGTGGAACGGCCGCGCCGTCCTTACTGGCCGTGGGTATGGGCGGTGATGTTTTTGGTGGGGGTGCTGGGTTGGATTCTAACAGTTCTTTTTGGCGCTGCAGACCGCGCGTGGCAGGCGGTACTCGTGAATTTCCTGTACTTCACCCCAATGGCGACGGGCATGGTGACATGGACGGCGGTGGTGACGGCGTCGCGGGGCACATGGATGGGCGAAACCAAGAGCGCGGGCCTGATGGGCATTTCGTTTTGGCCGGCGAGCCTGGTTGGATTTGCGTGGGCGTGGATAGGTTGGCCCCACTGGGCGGGCTGGATTCACTATAGCGATCTCGAGAACACCGGGTGGGTCAACACGCCGTTCATCTTCGTCCGCGATGCCATATGCCTGATCGCCATCTGGCTGGTGGCTTGGCTCTACGTGCGCCAGGCTCGGCAGGATACCCCGCGCCCACTGGCCGGCGGGTTGATCCTTATTTACTGCCTTGGGTTCTCGCTGTTGGGATTCGATCTGGTGATGACGCTTGACCCTCATTGGGGCAGCAGCCTGTTCGGCGGTTACTTTTTCGTATCGGGCATGTACATTGGGCTCGCGGCGTGGACGCTGCTGGCGATAGTGCGCCAGCCGTCCGCGCACTTGACACCCGTGGCCGATTTAGCGAAGCTGCTGGTCGCGTTCAGCATTCTGACAACCTATATGATGTACGCCCAGTTGCTCCCCATCTGGTATGAGAACCTCCCGGATGAAGTCCGCTATGTGATACCCCGCCTCCAAATCACGCCGTGGCGGTGGGTATCGGTGGCGCTGCTGGCGCTGATCTACCTGGGCCCGCTGGTGTTCCTGCTGCCGCGGCGGGTGAAGAAGAGCGTGCGCTACGTGGGTGCGGCATCCGCGTTGATTCTGGCGGTTATGTGGTTTGAACGCTACTGGCTCGTTGCCCCGACACTGGGGCGCCCGCTGGTTTTTGGGTTTCCCGAAATCTTTGCCACAGCCGTTTTCACCGGGGCGTTCCTCTTTCCCATCAGCCTGCGTAACCGGCGATTGCCCATCGTCACCGTCCGGAGGCGCGATGGCCCCTGATGAAAAACACCACGACTATCCCGAACCCACGCGGCGCGGAATGCAGACAAGGGTCATCCTTACCGCCGCGGCCGTTGTGGCCATTGCGCTGATGATGCTGGAGTACTATGTGTTTTTTCGTAGCGACATCGGGCCGGAGCAGCCCATCCCGTTCAGCCACCGGTTTCACGTTGCGGACCGCGGGCTCAGTTGCATTCTGTGCCACCCGGGCGTGATCAACTCCGCCAACGCTGATATTCCGACCCTGGAAACCTGCATGCTGTGCCACCACACCGTCATCTATTATCACCCCCAGATCGAACGGTTGCGCCAACTCTACTCTACCGGCCGGCCCGTCGCCTGGGCGCGCATCACGCAAATCCCCAATTTCGTATTCTTCAACCACTCCGTTCATTGGCGGGCCGGGTTTGACTGCGCGGTGTGCCACGGCGAAATCGCACAAATGGATCGAATCGTTCTCCAGCAGAAAATCAAAATGGGATTTTGCTGGAACTGCCACGTCAAAGAAAGCTTCTCCACTGATTGTTTGATCTGCCACCGGTGACACTATGACCAATTGGATCCGAAAACTTTGGGCGCTGCTGGGGCGGCCCAACGGCGCCGCGCTGGCCTTCATCGTGGCGGGCGCGGGATGGTTTGTCGTCGGCACGCTTTACGGCCTCGCGTCGGCCATCCACCTGTACGCGCCCGAAGCGTTTCAAAATATCCCGTGGCTCGTGTTCAGCAGAGTTCGCCCCGCCCACGTCAATACGGTCCTCTACGGATTCGTAACCACCATGCTGATCGGCTGCGGCCTCTATTATGTTCCGGTGCTTCTGCGCCGCCCGCTTTGGTCGGAACGGCTGGCGTGGGGGGGATGGGCGTTGTGGAACGTGGTCATTCTCAGCGGGCCCATTGGGTTTGCGTTCGCCTACTCGCAGGGCCGCGAGTACACCGAATACGAGTGGATCTTCGATGTACTGGTCGAACTGGTGCTTCTGGCAATACTCGCCGACCTCATCATGACAATCGTCTACAGGCGCGAAGACACCCTCTACGTGGCGGTCTGGTACTTTGTGGGCACGTTCCTCTGGATGAGCGGCACCTATCCCATCGGGAACGTCATGTGGTACCCGCACACCGGCGCCATGCCCGGCATCTGGGACTCGCTCTTCCTGTGGTTCTACGGGCACAACCTGCCCGGGCTTCTGCTGACTCCCCTGGCGGTCGGGCCGCTGTTTTTTGTAGTCCCCAGGATCGCGCGCGCGCCGCTGTATTCGCACACGCTTTCCCTGATCGGTTTTTGGACGCTCGTCGCCCTTTACACTCACATCGGGGGCCACCACCTGCTGCAGGCGCCCATCCCGGCCCCGGTCAAGGTGATGGCCGTGGCCTCTTCGATGGGGATGATGATCCCGGTCTTTGTCGTCCTGCTCAACATCTGGCTGACGGCCCGGGGTCGCGGCGGCGCACTCCTTCACGACCCCGCGGGCCGTTTTGTCATCACCGGCACACTCTGGTATGTGGTAACGTGCATCCAGGGGCCGCTGCAGTCCCTGCCTTTTGTCCAGCGCGTCACCCACTTCAACAACTGGACCATCGGCCATTCCCACATCGCCGTGCTCGGTTTCGCCGGCTTCATTGCGCTCGGCACCGCGTGGCACGTGCTCCCGCCGATAACCGGGCGGCGGCTGTACTCCGATAAACTGGTCAACCTCCAGTTTGGGCTCGTGCTGGTCGGGCTGGGCGGATTTTTTGTGGTTCTGACGGCCGCGGGCCTGGTCCAGGGAAGCTCATGGAACAACGGCGAAACCGTGTACCGTGTCCTGTCGATGCTGCCCCCGTACATGTGGCTGCGGCTGGCGTCGGGGCTGTTCATCGTCGCCGGCGCGTTCGTCGGGCTGTTCAACGTGCTCATGACAGTGTGGAAAGGCGAGCCGTACGCCCCACCCGAACTCGCCGGGGAGGCTCGCCCCGCATGAAAATGACTCCGCTCATGCTCATACTCGGTGGCTTGCTGGTGTACTGGGCTTCGGTTGCGGCGATGTTGTTCGTGCCCATGATCATGATGGAGGACATGCCCAGTGAAATCTGGCGGCCATGGACAGCCCAGGAGAGCGCCGGGCACGACCTGTACGTCCGCAACGGGTGCAGCTACTGCCATTCGCTGTTTATCCGCGCGAATGATTGGGGCCATGGGGCCGTCAGGATCGCCAAGGCCGGCGACTACTACCAGCAGCAACCGGCGATCCTCGGCACCGAACGGACCGGTCCCGATCTCTCTCAGGAAGGCGGGTTGCGCCCCGACGACTGGCACACCGCCCATTTTGTAAATCCCAGGAACACCAGCCCGCTGTCCATCATGCCCGCGTGGGAATTTCTCGGGATGGACAAAATCCGGGCGCTGACAGCCTTCATGCAGTCACAGGGCCTCCTGATGGCCGACGACCGTATGAATCGCCAAACCTACTGGAAAGAGCAAGCGGTTGCCGCAAACAAGCTCGGGCCGGATTCCAACATCGAGTGGCTCCACTCCCAGATCCCGCCGGGATGGCGGATGTTGCCGAATCCTTATCCGGCGTCGGATGACGCGGTCGAACGCGGCACGGTGATTTACGAGGAATTCTGCGTCAATTGCCACGGGCCCATGGGCGCGGGCGATGGACCCGCCGCCCCGTTCCTCGACCCGCGCCCGCTCAACTTCACCACGCTGCGCCGCCACCTGGTCGAGGGCCGATACATCGGCGGCATACTCTATTATCAGGTGATGAACGGCATCACCGGTTCCGCCAT
>JAPLKX010000502.1 GCA_026387845.1 Candidatus Hydrogenedentota bacterium
TATTCCTTTCATCTTCACCCAAGACACCAACGTCAGCCCGCTGGTGACGCTGCTGGCCGGTTTTCCGGAAAGCGACCTGGAGTTTTTCATCCAGGCGTTGTCGGAGAACCAGTTTTTGCGGATCCTGGCGGAACCAAACCTGGTGGCGTTGAGCGGTGAGGAGGCGACATTCCTTGCGGGCGGTGAATTCCCGATCCCGATCGTTCAAGGGAGCACGGCGGCCGGCGGGACCTCGATCACGATCCAGTACAAAGAGTTTGGAGTGCGGCTGAAGATGCGGCCGACCGTCCTTGGCAACGGCGGGATTCGCCTGTACGTGGCGCCGGAAGTGAGCGACCTGTCGGACGTGGGCGCGGTCGAAATCCAAGGGTTCAGCATCCCCTCGCTGTTGACCCGCAGGAGCGAAACCACCGTTGAACTCAAGAGCGGCCAGACGTTCGCGATGGCGGGCCTGCTGAACCATTCGGTGAACGCGCGCAATTCGCGTGTGCCGTTGCTGGGCGAGGTACCTTTGGCGGGCGCGGCGTTCCGGTCGGTGAGGAATCAGGATTTGGAGACGGAACTGATCATCCTGGTGACAGCCAAATTGGTTGAACCGCTTTCAGGGCCGGCACAAGGGCCGGTGCCGGGCGATTTGCACGCGCCGCCAAGCGACTGGGAGCTGTTCCTGCTTGGGCGGATATCAAGCGGAGCGCGCGGCTGCAATCCCATTGTGCACGATAAGGCGTGCCCGGATGCGGCGGGTTTAAGCCGGCTTCAGGGCCCGGGCGCCTGGGCTACCTATCGCTGAGGGCGACAGTGAGAGCATTTTAGGATAGGAAGGTTAGATGGACTTCAAGAATCAGATCTACCTTTTGACGCGCGAGGGGCAAACCGAACGCCAGGTTCGCGCGGCGCTCGAACCGGAACATCACTTTACGCTGGCCGGCGTATGCCGCGAGACGGAGCAGCTTCGGGTGCTGCTGGACAAGACGGCGGCGGGCTTGGTCCTGGTGGACGTGGACCCGGAGCCGTTGGAACGTTTGGCGGACCTGATGCCGCTGATTAACCAGTATATGTACAGCCGGTTTGTGATCCTGACGCGGGACGTGAGCGGCAACCTGGTGTTGCGCGCAATGCAGGCCGGGGTGCGGCACGTGCAGGCCAAAGAGGGGATATCCGCGGAGTTGCCCGGTGTGTTGCACGATCTGGCGCCGGAATCCCCGCTGGGCGGGTCGCATGGGTTGGTGCTGACGGTGCTTTCGGCCAGCGGCGGGTGCGGTACGACGACGCTGGCGGTCAATGCGGCCAACGAAATCCAGATGGCGGCAAAGCAGGAGGTGTTGCTGGTCGATCTGGATTACGACTATGGGGCCGTGGCCAGCTATCTGGAGTTACACAACCCCTACGGAATTGCCGAGGTGCTCGCGCACAGGGACGTCATCGATTATCACCTGATTCGGAGTACCGCCGTCAGGTACGGCGAACGGCTGCATGCCCTGTTGAGCCCGGCCAGCGCCAACGGAATGGCCAGCCCGCCTTTGCGGACTGAGAAAATCGAGCAGGCCCTGCGGGCGTGCAGGCAAGCCTACCCGATGACGGTCGTGGACGCGCCGCGGGTGGGCCTGGACGTGGCGGCGACGTTGGCCCACGTGAGCGAGGCGGTGTGGATCGTGCTTCAGCCGACCGTCAAGGATATCCGGATGACGAAGACGCTGCACGCGGGGTTGGAGGGAAGGGGCGTGCCGCGCGACCGGATCCGGCTGGTGGTCAACCGGTACAAGAAGAGCCGCCAGATGATTTCGGTGGAGGAGATTCAGAAAGTGTTGCAGGACGTACCGCTGGCATTGTTGAGCAACGATTACGCCAGCGTGATCCGGGGAATCAACTATGGCCAGCCGCTGTCGCAGGCGGCGCCCCGAAGCCTGTTGAGGCGCAACCTGATGGACCTCGTGGCGCCGCTGGCGGACCAATTGACAGTGCGGTTCAAGGAGCAGCGGCTTGCCCACGCGGGAACAGATGCCGGGCCCGCCGGCGCGGCCACCCAAACCAGCTCTTATAGCGGGATAAATACATGGAAATGACTCACAGAAAATACGGCCAATTGACATCGCACGAAATCAAAGCGAACGTGCGACGGCGGCTGCTCGAGACGATTGATTTGGCGGTGGCGCGGAAACTGCCCACGGAGCAGTTGTACCGGGAATGTTCGCGGCGCGTGGACGTGCTGCTGAACGAGCAGCATTGCCCGCTGTCCGCCCCGGAAAAAGATCAACTGTTGCGGGAGGTGATGGACGAGATTTTCGGCCTTGGCCCGATCGAGGAATTCCTCAGAGACCCGCTGATCTCTGACGTATTGGTGAACGGTGCGGACCAGGTATACATCGAGCGGTTCGGCATGCTTGAAAAGACGGGGGTGTTTTTCCACGACAACGAGCAGTTGCTGCACGTGATTCAGCGGATCGGGGCCAGGGTGGGCAGGAGAATCGATGAAAGCAGCCCCATGCTGGACGCCCGGCTGCCGGACGGGTCGCGCGTCAACGCCATCATCCCGCCGCTGGCACTGG
>JAPLKX010000574.1 GCA_026387845.1 Candidatus Hydrogenedentota bacterium
TTCTCTTCGAATCGGGCGTTATAAACCTGCGTATTCCCATTGGCGTCGAATTTGTGATAGCTCAAGATTGTTCGCCCTCGTTTATCGAATCCGATAACGGTTGATTCATTGATCATCCCGCCTTCAATGGGAACAGGGTCAATAATCGTGGCCTTAGAATCCGGACTCATGGGCAGGCTGATTGGTTCGCCGGTTGCCGTTTCCCAGTGAACCATATCCTTGCTGCGCGCATAGCAGAGGAGATGATTGGTTTCGCATGCGCCTGTCGCCCGCCATACCCAGACCAAGTGAAAATAGCCATCCGGTCCCTGTACAGGTCCCTCTGGATAACAACTGACTTTTCCAAAGCCATCAAACAGTGGAGTGCTTAGCAATCTGCTCCATGACTTTGTCTTTACATCGTATCGATTCACCAATTGCACCCCATCGCCAGATTTGCCGCCCCGATAAAGAAAGAGAAGTTCACCTTCTGCATCAACCAAGAATTGGGGATAGGTGCACTTCTTTTCGTTCTCGCCAACCATCGATTCTTCGCGGCGAAGCGTTTTGATGTCATATGGCTTTTCAGTGCGGTAATAGACTAACGGGTCGCCGTGCATGTTTCCGCTGACATGAAGGTGCCCCTCCTGATCCAAACACATGGTGATGTAATGATGACTGTCCCAATTGACCCTTTCAGGTAAACATTTGAAGACCCATTCTGATGAATTTAGATCGCGCATTGCTACGGTCATTCTGCGCTCATGATCATAGTAGGCGACATATTGACGCTCATTCTTGGTCAGTAGACAATACCCAACCGAATGCCCTGACCAAGCCAGAGCCACATCCAGTACCTGCAATGCAGATGGTTGGTTTTCCTGCGTAAATGCGACAGGCGCAAGCAGCACGAAGAATAGAGTGAGACATGTTGCACACTTTCGGGACCGCATACATTTTCTCCTTGGTTACTGAGTGATCAGGGCAGGTGCTCCTTTCTCTTCCATCAGGGCCCTGGTGGTGGCGGCGGTCGAGAAGTGAGCGGGTAGCGGTGAAGTTAAGCACCCAGTGCGTTCATTATATTGAATGCAGTCCATGGATTTCCTCAAGTCGTAGAGTTCCTCTTCGGGCCGTTTTCCGACCGCCAGATCGAACGGCCTTGGACAATTGCTCTTGTTTTCGGTCAGAAAAGGCTTGGTCGGTCCGTCGTCTGTGTCGTAATAACCATCCGGGTCGCCCGCGGACCAATGGTAGGCTTGAGGTTGCGTATGTAGAGGTGGTATGCGGGTAGGATACCCCTCTTCTCAGGCTGTCACGTCATTTGAAGTCCCACCGTGAATCGTGGTAGAAGGCCGACCAACGATAGCCATTGTTAAAATTAGTGCTTACATTTCTGAACCTGCCCGTACGTCGAAAGACGCTACCCAAGGAAACTCACGGAGTAGATGAGCAATATGGTTTTATTGGCAACTCTGATAATGGTGAGCGCTGACCCCCGCTGGGCCGTGGATTCCTGGCCGAGGGAATTAGGCAACCATCGCGCGCTCGTCCAAGTTTCCGAACCGGCGGGCGCGGTTCGCGTGCGGTTGGACTGGCGCCGCCGTGATCTCCACCCGGAGTCAAAGGCCATTTATGTGCTCACGCCATCCACAGGGGAGCGTGTGGCCAACGTGCTGCCCCGGACCGTCACCCGTGAGTTTGGCGAATTGATCTTCGAGCCCGCGGCGGGGGCGGGAACCTACGCGATCTACTTCATGCCGTACCGGCATGCAGGCCCGCCTCACTTGTTCAAGACCGAATATGCAGTACCGGACTACGCCCCTGACCCGAAATGGTTGAGGAAACACAAGCTGGGTGGTTCAACTATCTCTGGCGACGTTTGGCAGAAAATCCCGGAAGCGGAGGTTGTTGCGTTTGAGTCCCGGAGCAAGTTCGACCGACGTGACCCCATGGAGGTCATTGCGACGGAACAGGAAACCCGGCGCCTCGTCGCCGCGCACCCCGGAAAGACCTATTTGCTCTTTCCGGAAGACCGGCGCTACCCCATCCGCATGGCGGAAGACATGCCGCTGCGCTGGATTCAGGCCGGCCCGAACCGGCCCTTCCACGGAAGTGCACAACCCGGGGAGTTCTACGCATTCCAGATTGGTGTCTTCGCGGCGCAGCAGCCGCTCGAGCGGATCGCCGTCACCTTTAGCGGACTGCAGTCAGCCGGAGGGAGTGAGGTCATTACGCCTGGATCGTTTTGCTGCTTCAACCTCGGCGGCACAGACGGGCTGGGGAAAGCATTCAGCAAGGACTACTCGCTGCCTGAGGGCAAGGTGGGCGCCCTCTGGTGCGGCGTGCAGATTCCGAAAGACGCCGTTTGCGCAACCTACACGGGGACCGTTACCGTTAAGCCGGCCAACGCACTCCCTACCGAAATCGAAATGCACATCGAAGTCGCGGGCGAGGTGCGCGAAGACGCCGGGGACGCGGAACTCTGGCGCCACTCCCGTCTGCGGTGGCTCGATTCCACCATCGGCATTGATAATGAAGTGGTCGCACCCTACACGCCGCTCGTCGTCGCCGGAAATTCCGTGGCGTGCCTGGGACGCACTGTTTACTTCGGCGATACCGGACTTCCCAAGGAGATTATGGCGGATAGAAAGGTGATCCTCGCCGCTCCCATCCAGTTCGTTATTGAGACCGACAACGCCCCAACGGCGTGGACAAACATTGACGCCGGTTTCACCGGGAAAACCCGGGGCACAGTCGTGTGGCGCGCGCGGCAGGAGTCCACCGCCTTCGAAGCAGTCGTGTCGTCAAAGATGGACTTCGATGGCTACATCAACTGCGACGTCACGCTGACGGCAAAGGAGAACTGCTCCGTTTCGGACATGCGCCTGGAGATCCCCCTCCGTCCCGGGGCGGCCACCTATATGATGGGCATGGGGCGCAAAGGCGGGTACCGGCCGGAGAGTTGGAAGTGGCAGTGGGACATCAACCGCGCCAATAACAGCCTCTGGCTCGGCGACGTGGACGCGGGCCTTCAGTGCAAACTCAAGGACACGGAGGACTGGTGGGACCTGTACCGCCTCACGTCTCACGGCATTCCCGATGCCTGGGGCAACCATGGCCAAGGCGGCTGCAACGTGTCCGAGAACGACGGCACGGTGCTCATCCGCGCGTACAGCGGTCCCCGGGATTTGGCAAAGGGCCAGCAACTGCAATTCCGCTTCGGCCTGCTGCCCACGCCTCTCAAGCCGCTCGACCCCGGCCACTGGAACTGGCGCTACTACCACCGCAGCGGCGACCCGGATCTCAAAGAGGCTCTCGGCGCCGGCGCCACCATCATCAACGTACACCAAGGCGGCGCACTCAACCCCCACATCAACTACCCATTCCTCAACACGGACGTCATGTCGGACTATGTGCGCCGCGCTCACGAAAACGGCATGAAGGTCAAGATGTATTACACTGTCCGCGAACTCAGCAATTATTGCGTCGAACTTCACGCCCTGCGCAGCCTTGGTTTCGAGATTTTCACGGACGGCCCCGGCGGCGGCGCCTCGTGGCTCCACGAGCACCTCGTCTCGAACTACGCTCCCGCATGGCACGAGCCTAATCTGCCCGGCGGCAAGGTCGACGCCGCTATTGCCACCACCGGCCTCTCGCGCTGGCACAACTACTACCTCGAAGGGCTCCGCTGGCTCTTCGAGAACGTCGAAATCGACGGGCTCTACCTCGATGGCATCGGCTATAACCGCGAGATCATGAAGCGCGTGCGCAAGGTGATGCAACGAAGTCGGCCCGGTTCGCTCATCGACTTCCACTCCGGAAACAACTTCGACCCGAACTACGGCCTCAACAACTGCGCCAACCAGTATCTCGAGCACCTGCCGTACGTCGACAGCATCTGGTTCGGCGAAGGCTTCGACTACAATGAATCCCCCGACTACTGGCTCGTCGAGGTTTCGGGGATTCCTTTCGGTCTGTTCGGCGAGATGCTTCAGGGGGGCGGCAACCCCTGGCGCGGCATGATCTACGGCATGACCAACCGCTACGGCTGGGGCGGCGATCCACGGCCCATCTGGCGTGTCTGGGACGATTTCGGCATCGCCGAGGCGAAGATGCTCGGCTACTGGGACACCCAGTGCCCCGTGCGGACCAGCCGCAAGGACGTCCTCGTCACAGCCTACGTCAAACCCGGGGAGACGCTCCTGGCGATCGCCAGTTGGGCCGAAAGCGACGTCGAGGTCCACTTGGAGTTCGATTGGGCGGCCCTCGGGCTCGACTCATCGAAGGCTACCCTTACCGCCAGCGAGATAAGCGAATTCCAACCCGCCGCTTCCTTCGCACCGGCCGACGCCATTCCCGTCAAAGCCGGGCGCGGCTGGCTGCTCGGACTGCGATCCACACGTCCATGACGGCCGTACCCTATGCAAGGAACATCGAGAACACAATGCTGCCGCATCCGGCGGACGTCGCAGCAAGAATAGAAAGCATGTTAAAGTGATCGCCTGTCCGATTGGATTCAAAAGTCTCGACATGTTGAGGGATCTGAAGGTTACCGTGAGGAGCGAGCGTGGTATTCCATAGCTGGATGTTTCTGATCTTTTTTGCGGTCGTCTATCCGGTCTTTCTGGCCACGGCAGGCACTCGTTTCCGCCCCCTTTGGCTGGTGATCGTTTCCTACGCCTTCTACGCTTGGTGGAATCCTCTCTATCTGCTCCTTATCGCATTCAGCACGACGGTCGACTATGCGGTCGTGCTTGCGATGGCCCGATCGAAGAGGAAAAAGCCGTGGCTGTTGCTCAGCGTCGCAAGCAACTTAGGCCTGTTGGGATTCTTCAAGTACAGCAGTTTCGTAGCGGAGAACCTGAATATCCTCTTGGGATGGCTGGGCGCGGCGTATGCCGTTCCCAAACCCGACATGCTGCTGCCTGTCGGCATTTCGTTTTTCGTGTTCCGGTCCCTGACCTACACTATCGATTTCTATCGAGGCGACGTGGACAAGGAACCGAACTTTATCCGCTACGCGGCGTTTGTCTCCTTCTTTCCCCAGTTGCTCGCCGGTCCCATCGAGCGCGCTCGGAACATGCTTCCACAGTTGCAGCAAGGGAAGCAGGTCACGTGGCAGGACATTACGGACGGCTTGTCCCTGTTTGTGACGGGGCTGTTCAAAAAGGTTGCGCTCGCGGACTACCTGGCAACCTACGTCGATGAAGTGTACGGCATGCCCGACCAATACCAGTCCCCGGCGCTGATGCTGGCCACGTTTGCGTTCGCGTGGCAGATCTACTTCGACTTCAGCGGCTATACGGACATGGCGCGGGGCGTGGCACGGCTGATGGGAATCCGCACTATGCTCAATTTCAACGACCCGTACCTCGCCACGAGCCTGGGCGACTTCTGGAACCGCTGGCACATCAGTCCCTCGACGTGGTTCAAGGACTATGTCTATATCCCGCTCGGTGGAAACCGCAAAGGCCAGGTGCACACGTCTGTCAACATGTCCAT
>JAPLKX010000405.1 GCA_026387845.1 Candidatus Hydrogenedentota bacterium
TCGTAACCCTGCTCGGTGAACGCCACGGTGTACGCGCCGTAACCCGCCGATGCGCCGGCCCGGGTCAATGTCAGCGTCCAGGAGTCCTCAAGGCTTGCCGTCGAGCCCGCTTCAACGGTTCCAACGGTGAAGTACTTGAGGCTGGTCATCTTGATGTCGAGGTCGGCAAGGTCGACCGCGTAGGTGCCCTGGCGGGCGTGAAACCGCTCCTGCGCCGCCTGAATCGACGAAAGGTAGTTGAACGACTCGGCCGCCTTCGACCGCTCCACCGACGCCAGGAACCGCGGCACCGCAAACGCCGCCAGCACGCCGATGATCACCACGACCACGGCCAGTTCGACCAGCGTAAATCCCCGTCTCGACGTCCTCATAGTCTGCTCCTTAGCCTGCACCCGTAGGGGATGCTTACACGTTACCGCCACCGTCAGCCCTTAAGCATACGCGCGGAAAGGCCGGGGGCAAACAGGGACGGGGCAAAAACTGAATCTGTGCTTAACGTTATGTGATACAAGGACTTAAGCGCGTGAAGATAGGCAAGATACCGCCGAGTCTTGCGCACAGGGCGTGGATTTCACGCGATTTTCTCGCCGAAAAAAGGTGTCAGGAACCTTTTTCGGGCTAAGTGACGACAAAGAAACAGGTTACGCCGCCAGACGAAGAGCACGAAAAACGGTGGACCACCCACTGACGATGACTCCAGCAACGCGGGCCATTCTCACAGATGGGTTGCGGGCCGCCGGCAAGTCCCGCAACGCCACTTGCCGCGCGGGCCGGCCGACGGCCCGGGCCCTTCCCGTCCAACCGGACTTGACGACCCCCCCCGGCCTCAGCCCCCAAGGGGCGGCCCGGTTTACTATAATAGACCAACCGGCATTATAGGCTCGGTCCCGGGTCGTTTCCGGCAGGAATTTCGGCTCGCGGATTTGACAACCCCCTTTTATGTGGTAGACTGTTACTTGGGAAGGCTGTGCAGGAAGATC
Organism: Candidatus Hydrogenedentota bacterium; assembly: GCA_026387845.1. Taxonomy (GTDB): domain Bacteria; phylum Hydrogenedentota; class Hydrogenedentia; order Hydrogenedentales; family SLHB01; genus JAPLKX01. The sequence continues at coordinate 981 of JAPLKX010000405.1, forward strand.
CAAGCGGGGTTGTGCGCAAAGTGCAGGCTCGTTTTTTGTGCGCGCCGCAGCATGGGGGCGCGCAAGGCGCCGAATGTTGAATACGCAGGGCTTGTCCCAACGGGCAGACCGCGGACCTGCACAGCAGAAGGAGTACCGGCCATGTTGACCAGCGCATCGTACAGGGTGGGATTGGCGGCCATCGCGGCAAGTGCCCTGGTGGCGCTGGGGTTCCCGGCATCCGCCCAGGCCAGTTGGATCCCGGAGCCCGGGTCGACCCTGGTGACGGTCACCGCGACGTCCGGAGGCGAGACCAGCACGTATGACGTGTTGATCCCGCCGGGACTCATCGTATCCGGCCATTATGGCTGGTCGCTGCCTGCGGCGGCAGAACTCGAGAGCAACGGCAGGCGACTCGCAACAATCGAGGGAATATCTCTGGGTGTCGATACGGACCCGGGTGTTTCGCTGGGCTTCGTGGTGAGCGCCGGCGCCGCCGACACCGAATGGACCATCACCTCCGCGACGGTCACGTTTACCCCGCTCTACCAAGTGATGGCTTTTGCCTCAGCGGGCGTCACGGTGACCGACGCCAGCAATGACGGCGCAACGCTGACGGGTCTCTTCGACAACGGGTATGCCTACGAGGCGCGGTATAACTCGCCCGCCGTCACGTGGGCGACACTCGTGGCCGGCCCCGTGGTCGCCGGTACGGATGAAACGCTGACGGTCAATGACCGCCGTCCGGCCACGTTCCGCGAGTCCATTCCCGGGATTCTGAGCAGCATCCAATCCGAGTGGCATTTCAAGGTCAGCGCCAATGACACCGCCAGCGG
>JAPLKX010000053.1 GCA_026387845.1 Candidatus Hydrogenedentota bacterium
CCACAGGTCTCCGATTTCGCCGGGGATGATGGCGCCCCAGTTTTGCGGGTCTCCGGAAGAGATCATCTCGCTGAGGACGGCAGTGTGCTCGGCCACCGGCAGGAAGTACTGCTGGTACAGCCTAAGGTTGACGCCGACACGCGCCGCGCGCCACAACGCGACCGCGGCCCGGGCCAGGGTCATTTCGCTCAGCCACGACCGGATCAGGGGCACGCCGAGCTTGTCACCCAACGCCAGGACCTGCCGCAGGTACGCCCCGTCGAGCACAATGTCGAGCGCGAGCCGGGCGTTGGGGTCGGCGGCAAGACCCCCGCTGAACCCGGCCAGGGGTTCGCGGACCTCGCGCGGGAGCGCAGTCAAATCGCCCGCCGCAACGGAGGAGAGGAGTCCTTCGGAGAATGTGCCGAACGCCATGGGGTAGGAGCCGAGGTTGAGGAGGGCCCGCTTGAGGTTGATGTAGTCGTTGGACAAGGCGAACAGGTCGGAGACGGTTGGTTCCGGGCAGTCTTTGCGGAGGGAAGCGACGTGGTCGCAGAAGTAGGTATCGGTGATGGCGCTCCAGTCTTCCCAGGTTGCGCCGGGTGCGAGGTACTCGCGCATCTGGGTTTCCTGGAGCCTGTGGAGCAGGTCGTCGGAGTGCTCGATGGCGACGAGGGCGTGGAAGAACTCTGTGGGCACGAGCCGCCCCTCGAGCACGCTCACGCGGCCGCTGGCAAAGCCCCAGTCGTACGGATCTCCGGATGAAGCATCACTCACAGCAATACGTTATCCCTGGCGGCTAAGAAGCCGCTTTCAGAATCTTTATTCGCGACGTTCAGCTAACATGTGCGGTTCTTGCGCAGATGTCGCGAACAAAGGTTCTAACCTGCAAACAGTTGCGCGGCGATTTGGGGGGCGAGATCGCGCTCGATGTCGCCCAGCAAGGTCGCCAACGTTTGATCCACTTCGTAATAGCCGCCCACAAACATGAACCCGCCGCGATCTTCGAGCGGGTTGGCGGTGTCGAGCTTGAGTTCTGTCTCCGGAGTCCGCGCCTTATTGAGATCGGCCAACAATTGGGCGAACAGCTTTTCATCCTGGTGGTGTACGCGGACCAGCCCGCCCAGGGGACCGACGGACCGATCGAGCAGGGACCGCATCAGGTTGGCATATTCGGGTGCGGGCATCGCGAGGATCTTCTGCCTAGCGGAATCGAACACCTGACGGAGGCGCAGGTTTTTTTTGGCGAGGATCTGTTTATTGGCGGCGCCGCGGGCCTGGATGAGTTGTCGAGCGAGGTCTTCGTCGATGGCGTGGACGGCGTTCTGGTATTTGCGCTCGCCATCGTGCTCGGCGGCGGCCCGTGCGGCGGCGATTTTATCGTCGGCGTTTTTTCGCGCGGCCTTGATGATGTGATCGGCCTCGTTTTTCGCGGCTTCCAGCACGGCGCGGCTGATGTTGTCAAGACCCATGTTCATCTAATCCTTATGACGGTGGAACAATTCTTCACTGCGCCACGGGAGCGGCGACGCGGATGTATTCGAGCATGTTGGCCGTCGGGGCGTTGTTGAACAGGAAGATGATCGTCAGAATGCCCGCGAGCAGCGAGAGAACCGCGTAGGTTTCGACCATGGCCGGCCACAAGACCGCGCGTCCGAACTCTTCTTCACGGCGCGCGATCAGCGAGCAGGACGCCGCGGAGGCCACGCCCTGATAGATGGCCGTCACGTATTCGGCGAATCCGACGCCAAACCCGACGAACAGCATCGCAATACCCGAATTGAGGGAGACGGCGTAGGTGCCGGAGATCAGCCCCGATTTCATGAAAAGCATGATGGCGGTGATGAACCCGTAGAATCCCTGGGTGCCCGGGAGCGCCACCATAATGAGGACCTTGCCAAACAGGTGCGGCTTTTCACTGAGCACGCCCGTTGCCGCCTGGGAGGCTATAGCAATGCCCCGCCCGGACCCCGCGCACGCCAGCCCCACGGCCAGCCCCGCGCCGGCCACCGCCAGCCCTCGACCTATTTCTACTGCAAGTGGATCCATGCTGAACCTCCGTCTTGGTTCCCAATAACCCTGTTAATGAGGCGCGCAACCATGCGCGTCTACGGCCGGGCCGGTTTTTTGAGCATTGCGGTTGAACTGTCGAACGACAATGGCTTGAACGGCCTGCCGCCTCCCTCGTAAAACCTGCCAAAGAACTCTACAAAAATAAGGCGCATCGAGTGGACAAACGCGCCGAGCACGCTGATGGTGAAGTTGAACAGATGGCCAACGACGATGACGACGATGAACAAGACGATCCCGATGTAGGGGATCGGGCGGAGAAGGCCCGCCATCAGGTTGAACGAGAAGGCGACGATCGAGGTGGTAAGGCCGAGCGCCAACAGACGGCTGTAGGACATGGTGTCGCCGATGAAGGCGGTGAGGCCGTAAGTGCCAACAATGCCGTAGAGGCTCATGACGCCGAGTAAGATCTTTCCGCCGATGCCTGGCGCGCTGCGTCCCTGGGTAAGGACGAGGCCGAGTGCGCCGGCGGCGAACATGACGATGCCGACGCGCAATACGGCCGCGGGCACGGGCGCAAAACCGGTGGCAACCAGGATGATGAACCCTGGCAGGATCACCAGCCAGGTCAGGCCGTCGCACACGGCGGTGGCGATGTCGCCTTTATGGATGGCGCCGTACATTTTGAGGCTGATGCCGTAGAACTGGTTGAGGATGCCTATCCCGAGGGCAATGACGAGGGCGATGAGCGGCTTTTTGAGGGGATCAAGCTGGGTGACTTGATCCATGAGGAGTTGGATGGGATTTCCGGCGCCGAGATATTCGGGGGCGTAGAGGTTGCCGAAAAACGAGCCAAGCAACGCGCCAAAGATGATCGTGGAGATGCCGGCGAACAGGAGGAGTTTTCCAAACGTGTAGAGGCTTTCGAACTCGCGGCTTTTGATCATGATATAGGAGGCGAGGGCCGTCAGCATGAGGCCGTAGCCCACATCGCTGAAACAGATCCCGAAGAACAAGTAGAAATTGACCAGCAGGAACGGGGAGGGGTCGAACGACGTGTAGGGCGGCAGGCCGAACACGGCCACCAGCCAGCGCATCGGCGTGACGAGGGAGCCCACTGTCAGGCTGATTGGCACATTCTCGCCTTCGGCGGGGTCTTCAAAAACGATCGAGGCGGAGGGAAACTCTTGCTGGATGGCGGATTCCAGCCGCGGCACATCGAACACGCGGACGTAGCCCGTCACGATATGCGCCCACTGGGTGTTGGCGGTGTTGCCGCGGGCCAGGGCGAGCCCCTTGCGGCTGTCCCAGAACGCTTTGAGGACTTTAAGCGTGCGCCGGGCCGGGAGCATCTCGGTTTCGACTCGGGCGCGGATTTCCTGCATGCTGGCGCCGAGGGACGCGATGTCTTCTTTGAGTTCGCGGATGTGATCGCGGACGGTGCCGGGGAGTTCGGGCAGGGCCACTTCATCGAATCCGCCGGCGGCCAGTTTTTTGCGGGCGCTGGGTTCGTCGTCGGGCAGGTAGGCGGCGAGGAGGCGGACCGGCTGGCCTTTTTTGGGCGCGGGCGCGGGGCCGCCGCTGCCGTTCTTGCGCATGTTTTGCCCGGGGATGACGGGCTCGATTGCCAGCAGCCGGGCGGCTTCGTCGTCCGCCCGTAATACTGCCAACCCGTCCGGCGAGATCTGGCCATATACGAGCTTGACGCGCGCGGGCTTCTGCAAATCGGAGATCCGGAACGGGAGGTCTTCGAACCGATGGAGGTCTTTGAGTTGGTTCAGGGCGTCGGAATTGGCGCGGTCCGTCCGCCGGTAGACGTCGTCCAGGTCCGAGGCGGAGACGTAGAGTTTGTCGAGATCGAACTTGTGCAGAGCGTGATCGAGTTCGTGGCGCTCGATAATGAGCGGGGGGTTCACCAGGCCCTCGACAAACGACGGCTGGACGGCAAAGAACACGTCCAACAGACTCAGGATCAGGTTGAGCTTCTGCAGTTCGCGGTCGCAATCTTCGGTAGAGACCTCTTCGCGTTTCAGTGCGCCGGACGGGTGGTCTAATTGGGCGGCGGCGTCGGTCAACTCGACAATGCCGAGCTCGTGAAGGGCATTCACCAGCCGGTGGCTGCATGTGACCGGGCAAACGACGGTCACTTTTTTCATCTTGTCTATGGCCATAGGCTACCGCTTGCGAAACTCCGCCACTACCAGACCCGAAAGCTTGTCCGCCAATCCCGCATCCAGCCGGTCCAGCGAGGCGAGCCGCGCTGCGGACCCTTCCTTCTCGGCGGCGATTGCGGCCTGGTGCTTGAGTTCGGCGTCGCGCCGGTAGGTTTCGACCCGCTGGGCCACGCGCTCATCGATGTCGCGGGCGGCGCGCTCGATCTCGGTCAGAGCCGACTTCTCGACGGCTTTGGCGTCAGATTGGGCTTTGGCTAGGATTTGGTTTGCCTGGCTCTCGATCGACAGTACGTCTTCAATGAGGGACACCATACCTTCTCCATCTCATGCGTAGCATGAGCTTCATGCGTAGCATGAGCCTCATGCGTAGCATGAGCCTCATGCGGGGCATAAGCCTTCTAGGCCGCCACCGAGATATTCTGCGACAGGATTCCCCGGCCGGCATCGCGCCACTAAGCGTGGCGTGTGCGGAAGCCGACTACTTCCGCGGCACCCCCCGCGGCGCCGACTTCCCGGCCAGTTTCATACACCCGACAGTCCGACTCTTATTACATAATGATCCCGAACATCAAGTGGCGACTTTACCGGAAAACGCGATGGTTTTTCAAGTCTCGGCGCAAGAAGACAGAAAGCTTCTTTGCTCCCATGCATGAGGTCTGGATGGCGCGGGTTGGAAAACGCGGCCGGACCCGGATCCGCACGTAAGAAACGCGGCAAGATGCCGCGTCTACGTTTGCGGCCAATGTAGAAGCGGCATCTTGCCGCTTGCGGTCTCGCTGCGTCGCATCAAGAGACCCACCGTGTTCACACCAAGACCCCGGGATGGCG
>JAPLKX010000736.1 GCA_026387845.1 Candidatus Hydrogenedentota bacterium
TGTCATATTACACCTCTCTATGCGCCGGTTTCACAACGCCGCGCGTCAAGCCAGGCGCGCAGGTCCGCAGTGCTATACCTTACTACCTTGCCAATTTTGTAGAAAGGCGGGCCGGGCGTCCTGTTGCCGCGGTGGCCTTCACACCGCGACATGCGAAGGAACGACAGACTCATTCCCAGGAACTCAGCGGCCTCTCGCGTCCCGAGCATCATCGGTTTTTCTTGAATATGAGCGGTCATCGTTGGTTACCTCCTAGCCCCCTTATACAACGGGTTGGAGGTCGCGGGACTTGGGCGGGACAAAAAGAGGGTGATTCTCTAGGAAAAACCGCAAAACGGCGGGACTTGGGCGGGACAATGTCCCGGCTTTAGGCGTGCATCTCGCGACCGCTTTTCTTCTTCAGGTCGCTCAAGGAAGCGTTCTTTGGCTCATTGTCATCTGTTTCGCTGAACTCGACTCTCATTTTTTCAATCGCGTTTATAAACCGAATGTAGGAGAAGGTCTTGTTTTTTCCCTGTCCTTGCACGGCAAGATCCAGCCGGTCGAGCCTCTTTCCGGCTGCTGAATTTGACAAGTGGTCGGTATTCAACCTGCTGTATTCGCAGACGTACTTTTCAACCGCCTCAGATCGAGATATCCGCTCTGCCGGCGTCTCTGTCGCCGCCCGCGTCTTCTCTGGTTTCGGCAGGCCAATTTTTATTGCCCCCTTTTCTTCCAGCCATTCCAGCGCCTCGCCGGTCAGTTCGCGCCCATCCGCATAGGCCCATCGAATGAAGGTCGCGGCGTCAAAATTGCGATCAAGTTTCCCTTTAATAACTGCATGGGCTAAAGCTACTTGGAGATCCCCTTCTTCATCTGCAACACGAACAATAGAGTACCTTTTCGCAATCAACTGCTGTTCGCGCGTCGGCGTAAAATACCGCCCAAGCACTTCGAGCGCCTCAGTGCGGGAGGGGTGGTGTGTAAGGCGGTCTATCCACGGCTCATTGACACCGTCGAATTCAAACAACTCTTGAAGACTCATGTTCTTCATTTTCATTCCCTTGATCCCGGCTTTGTCGCGGGAAACGCCACCACGTTGCTCTGAGCAAAAACGATCTTCTGGACGGCCGCGGCCTTGGCTTGTGGCGCAAGGTGGGCGTACCTTACCGTCATCTTGAGGTCCGTATGCCCGAGCAGGTCCCTGACCGTGTTTAGGTCAACCCCGGCCATTACCAGTTTTGAGGCGAAATGGTGGCGCATATCATGCCACCTGAAAGCCGAAATGTTCGCGTGTTCTTTGTCGAGCAGCATCCGCCATGCCGTGTTGACGTTATCGAACGCCCCCGGCGTCTTGGTTTTCTTGCGTGTCGCGTCAACCCAGGACGGCGTATCGTCGGCGGGTGGCGTCTTGGTTGCCTTCCGAGAATGCGCGGGAAATACAAGGCCCGCGCCGTCTGTCTGCGCACGCCACCCCTGCAAGGTTCCCATGGCCAGGTCGTTAAGCGGAATGTGGCGGGTGGTTCCGGTCTTGGCAACCGCGCCGCGCACCGTCACGGTCGAACGGGCAAAGTCGACGTCGGCCCATTCGAGGTTGAACACTTCCCCGCGCCTCATACCCGTACACAGCGATATCAGCACCATGGGCTTGAGGTAGTCGGCGAAGGCGCACGCCCGGAGGTCCGGCAAGGGTTCAAGGCCCCGCTCCCGGCGCCAGAGGTTGAAGCTATCCCGCCCGGCGCGGTTGCGTTCCTCGCGCGTGTCGAGGGCGTCCAAGAGCCGCCGTTCCTCTTGCTCGTCGAGGTATCGAACCTTTGGACTCTTGTCCAACTTCAAGGGTTTTATCTTCGCCATGGGGTTCGCTTTTATCAGCCCTTGATCGAGAGCCCAAGAAAAAGCCGTGCGCAACGTCCCGAGGTCGCGGTTCACAGTCGCCGGGTCTTTCCCGTCACTCAGGCGCCGTGATCGCCAGTTCACAAGGGCGTTGTGCAAAGTGGGATCGTCCAACTTCCGCATAAGGAAGTCTTTGAAACAAGACTTGATCCGCTTGTACGACGCGCCGCCGCTCTTCTTGTGCGCCAGATATTTCGGCCCATACTCTTTGTCAAGGTAGGCCCCGAGCATATGAATCCGGCGGGCTCGCTTCTCGGTAACCGGGTCTTTCCCGTCAACCGCCTCGCCCATAATCTTCTTTGCTTTGTCCCTCGCCTCTGCCGGGGTCTTTACCGCGGCGTCGGCGATCTTCATTTGGGTTTGGCGGCCATTGACGCAATACCGGGCGAAATACGACTTGACGCCCGAGGGCTCGACCCTGACAAGGAAGCCCCGGAGTTCCGAGTCCACAACGTTGTAGGGTTTCTCTCGGGGCTTGAGGCTTTCAACCAGTTTCGAGGTCAGTTTAACGCGCATCGCTTAACCCCTCCATTTTCTCGCAAACTACCTGCAAACTAACCTGGATTGTACGCTGGTAGCCGGTGAAAGTCAACAGTAAAAATGGCTGTGTGCTTAGAAGCCCCGTGTTTATTGGGTGAAACTGACATTGCTTTACCACTGGCAGCTACAATAGGGTATCACTGAATACGGCCTTAAACGCCCTGTCACGGCAGAGGTCGAGGGTTCGAATCCCTTCGCTCCCGCCATATGTTTTCAGCGCCAAGAGAGCCTGATCTTTTGGCGCTTTCGTTTTTCCTCGGGGCCCCGCGTCATTCCGGCCGGGATTGGACGTAGGCGAACCGGCGTTTCATGCGCAGGAACGGTTTTTCAAGCACCGTGTACGACCCCATGGCCAACACCAGCGTAAACAGCAATCCGGTCAGCGCGCGCCACACCCACAACCGCGGATTCGGCACGGCGCCTTCCAAAAGAAAGTGCCGCGCCAGGAACAATCCCACCATGTGGAACACGTACAGGCCGTAGGAAATCTTGCCCAGGTACGACAGCGCTTGAAGCGGCTTGCCGTAGGATAACCTGGGCGGTGCGGTAACAAACGCCACGATACACATCACGCTCGCAAACGCCGCCAGCGGATAAGTCCAAAGCGAGAACACGCCGAAATTGCCCGCGGACGGGTGCGTCCCCAGGAACCAGAACAGTCCCGCCGCCAGCGCCAACGCCGCAATCCGCTGCGTCCGGCGCAACACGGTTTTGCGACCGTGGAGGATGCAGGCCAGCAGTCCCCCGAGCGCAAAACCGTCCAGGCGTGTGAACGTCTGGCACCATACGTCGTACTCGGCGTTCGGGTGAAACGCGATGTAGACGGCGCGGTACGTGCACGTGAAAACGAACAGGCCCAGCATCACCCGCAAAAACCGGCCCGGGCTGATCCGCCCCACCAGGTTCGGCCAGACGATATAGAACTGTTCCTCGATGGACACGCTCCACAGCGGCGCGCAAAACGACCCGGTTGCGCCGAAAAAGACATCGTGCCAGTTCCCCGCGAACAACAGAAGCCACGCGTAGTACGCCAGCGGGACGTCATACCTGCGTTCAACCAGGGCGGCCGCGAAAATAAACGTGAAATACAGCGGCCATATCCGCAGCATGCGCCGAAAGTAGAAAGCCCCCACATGCACCCGGCCCGTGTGCTCTTTCTCAAGCAGCAGCAGTTCCGTAATAAGAAAGGAACTCAGCGTGAAGAACAAATCAACGCCATAACCGCCCGCCGTGGCCATAGCCCAAACCGGTTTCGCCAAGCCGTCCGGCAAACCAAAGATGCGATACCCAAGCGACGTTGTCGGAAAGGCGTGGTGGACGTACACCGCCAGAAACGCCACAAGCCGCAGCCAGTCCAGTTCCGGCCGGTAAAACCGCTTCACCGCGCCTGCCGGTTCTTGTTTGACAGCAGCAGTCGTCAGGGCAATTTCAACGCCGGTCGTGGCCGCGCCCATTGCGCCCGCCGGTTCTGAAACCATTACGCCGGGTGACTCACACCAGTTTCTTGAGATACGCGAGGCTGCGTTCCGCCTGGTCGACGGTCCCGCACTCGACGCTCAGCACGATCGGACCCGGCGCACGCCGGCAAATTTCAATGACGCGCTTCCAGTCGGTCACGCCTTCGCCGCACGCGCACCCGACCGGCGTCCCCGTCACCTTGCCCCTCTCGGCCTCGGACTGCTTCACCGAGATGTCCTTGGCGTGGAGGTGGACCAGCCGGCCCACCACGTGATCGAGCCACGCCAGCGCGTCCTGCCCGGCCAGGTAGCTGTTGCCCGTATCGAAGTTGATGCCGATCGCCGGCGAATCCACCAGCGCATAGATTTTATCCAGCCCGGCCGGCGTCTTGCTGTATTGCTGGTGGGGTTCGAGCCCGATCTTAATGCCGCGCGGCTCCGCTACGTTCGCCGCCTCCCGCAACACGTAGCGCATCAGGACGTGGTCTTCTTCCTCGGTGGTCCAAGAGGGTTTGGGTCCTTCGTCCGTGTTTACGACGGGCGCCCCGCATTCCGCCGCGAACCGGATCGCCTGTTTCAAGTACTCGGTGCTGATCTCGGGTTTGCACAACGGGCAGTGCGCCGACAACCCCGACACCTTGATGCCCGCCTTGTCGCAGGCCCGTTTGATCCTAAGCGGGTCATCGAGCATCGACACGCTGTGGAAGTACCCGCCCTCGCTGAGCAGTTCCCGGCCCCAGTGAACCATCGGCTCGACGTACTCGTAGCCCAACGCGGCCGCCTTCTCGATGCCCCACTCGAACGGCTTGTCAGCGGAGCGGATAAACTCCATATTGATACCGATGCCTATCGTGCCCGCCCTGGCGCCTCCCGCTGGGGTCGATGGCTGGGCCCCGGCCTGCCCGGCCGCAGCCTGCCCAACCGTTATCGTGGCCGCAACCGCAGCGGCCGTCCCACCGACAAACTGCCTGCGGGTCAAATCGTTTACACTGGTTCGTGGTTGCTGTGCGTCAGCCATGGTTCTCTCCTCAAGTTGTGCGCATACCCGTCCTAAACGCCATTTGCGCCTATGGCTCCACATCATAGAGCCACATACCGGCGGTTTCAATGCCGGTCTTTGGAGTGCGACCGCGGTGGAGGTGGGGGTAGGCGACCTAAGGTTCGCGGAACGAAGCGCGGTCGAGCAGGAACTCGACCCCGCCGCGGACACTACCCGCAGTTCCGCCAGCGCAGTCGAGGTAAACCATAGCACGCCATATTTAATGTATAGGCCCGCTAGTGAGAAATAGGTAACCCCCTTTAAAGCGTCTACTTTTGCTGGCTTATAGTCGTTATATCGTGATAGGCTTTCAGGCTTAGCTGGAGAGATCCGTGGGGCAGGGAAAGGGAAACGGTCCTTCCGTGGGTAGGACAAGAAACTATTTACTCCAGGTCTTCGTTGCCGTCCTGGCAGTGGGGTTGGCCGTCGGCCTTCGGCAGGCGATTGCCCCGCTGATAGGGGATCAAGCCCATTATCTTACGCTGTACCCGGCAGTTGCCCTGGCCGCGTTGATTGGCGGCTGGCAAGCCGGAGTGCTGGCGACGGTTCTGTCGGTCGTGGTCGCGGGCTACGTGTTTATCCCTCCGTTCGAGCAGTGGAACATCCGCAATGAGGCGGACGCCCTGGCGCTGGTATTCTTTGCCGCGGCCTCGCTGCTGATTTGTCTGCTCGCGGCGCTGCTATCGCGTTCGCAGAGGGTACAGGCAGCGTCTCGGCTTGAAAAAATGGTAGCCCTGCGCCGGAGCGAGCAGGCTGTCCGCCTCGGTGAGGAGCGGCTGCGACTGGCACAGCAGGCCGCCAAGGTGGGAACTTTCGAGTGGGACATTCCCCGCAACCGCATATGGGCTCCCGATCTCGAGGCGTTGTACGGGCTGCCGCCCGGCGGGTTCGGCGGGACCTACAAGGATTGGGCCGCCCTCGTTCATCCAGACGACCTTGCTGAAACCGAGTGCCGCGTCTGGGACGCCATGGATTCCGGCGATTACAGCGCCGAATTCCGCACAGTCTGGCCGGACGGGACCGTCCGCTGGCTGACGGCGCGCGGGCAGGTTTTCAAGGACGAGGACGGCAACCCGCTTCAGATGGTGGGCATCAACATGGACATTACCCAGCGCAAGCAGGCGGATGAGGCGCTGCGGCGCTCCTCGCAGTTTCCCGAACAGAATCCCAGCCCCGTGCTGAGGGTCAGCGTCGATGGGGCGCTGTTGTACGCAAACTCTGCCGCGCGTGAATGGCTCGAGACGCTCGGCTGGCAAGACGGTCAACCCCTCCCCACGCCGCTGATCGAGTTGGTTGACCGCGGGCGGGCGCAAGATCCCGAATCTGAAGGTGAAATTGACACTCCAAGCGGTCGCACGCTGTGGATGTTTGCTTCGCAGCCGCCGGGCGAGCAGTATGTCAACCTGTACGGTAGAGACATCACCGAGCGCAAACGGGGGGAGCAGGCGCTGCGGGAGAGCCAGGAAAACCTCACACGGCTTGTCGACAACCTCGCCCGCTCCAACCGCGAACTGCAGCAGTTCGCCTACGTCGCCTCGCATGATCTGCAAGAACCCTTAAGACAAGTCATAGCCTTTACGCAACTCCTCGAGAGTCGTCATAAGGATCTGTTAGACAAACCCGCTGCTGAATATCTGGCCTTCATTATTGAAGGCGCCAAGCGCATGAACAGCCTCATATTGGACCTGCTGGCGTACGCACGGCTCGATTCAGGCCGGGAACCCGAACCCGTGGCCCTTCAAAACGCGCTCGACCAGGCCCTGCACAATTTGGGTCTTGCGATTGAGGAGAACCACGCCACGATCACGCATGACGAGTTGCCCACCGTCTATGCCGACAAGTCCCAGCTTGTCCAGGTGTTCCAGAACCTCATCGGCAACGCCATCAAGTTCCGCGCCGACGCCGATCCCGTCATCCACGTCGGCGCCGAGCGACAAGGCAACGAGTGGCTGTTCAGCGTGCGCGACAACGGCATCGGGTTTGACCCCCAATACGCCGACAAATTGTTCCAGATCTTTCAACGCCTCCACAGCCGGCGCACCTATGGCGGCACCGGCATCGGCCTCACCATCTGCAAGCGCGTCATCGAACAACACGGCGGCCGAATCTGGGCAAAGTCACAGCCCGGCAAAGGATCTACCTTCTACTTCACAATCCCTGCAACTGACGAGCCGGAAACTTAGTCTGAACCCCGGCAGATGTTGTCGACAAACCGCGCCATTGGCCCTTTCACCGCCACTGCTGCACCCAGACGAAGTCGATGCCCACCGCGCCTTTCGGGTCGCCTTCCAGTTTCACTTCAACCTCGTGCTTGCCTTCGTTCAACTCCAGCGTCTCCGTCCCTGACGGCAGAAGCATCAGCCTGTACGGCTCCTCGAGGTTCACCGCGCCTTCCTTCCCGCCGAAGCCGGCCTCTTTCCCGTCCACGCGGGCGCTCACTTTTGCGCCGCCCGGCTCGTGCGCCATCACGAGCATGATGCCGTACTTTCCGGCCTTTTCCACGGGGACTGACAGTGTCAACGCGTCCCCTGCCTCTTTCGGCTGCCACCGGCAGATCTCGCCGCCGCTCCACAGGTTGCCCTTCTCCATTTTCACGCGCCCCCGGCCTTTCACCACATCCTCCGCCTGGTAGAACACCGAGCGCGCTGAGCCGAACCGTGCTTGCGGCTGCCAGCCCGCCGGCAACTCGAGCCGCCGCACGTCCTCTTTGGTGATGACCACGTGGTCGTCTCTCAACCCCGGCCGGCCGTAATGGTATCCGATCCGCGCGTAGCTGAACCCCGGCGTCGGCTCGTGGCTGAACAGTTCCATGTAGAAGCCGATGCTTTCCTTGAACGGCAGCGCGTCCACGATCTGCCACCGGTAATCGCTGACAAACCCCCGGTTCGCCGGGCCGTCGTTCCGCGTCTGGCCGCAATACGGGTAAAAGAAAATGTCCGGCGACGACCATGAGTAGTTGAAATAGTCTTCCGACCCCGTCCCGAACGTCGATGGCCGCGCCTCGCCGTCCACGAACACTTTCTCGTCGCCCTCGCCCCACCAGTTACCGTGCGGCGTCGGGATCTCGTTCGGGTTCAGCATCATGATAGCGGTCCCCACGTACACGCCCGCCCCGTTTGCCACCAAAAACGGCAGGTCCTGCACTTCCTTGTTCGATGCCACCAGCCCGTGGTCAACGCGCCACCGCGCCCGGAAGTGCATCGACCGCGCCCCGTCCCACGCGTAATCGCCCGCCAGCGCGTCGCCCTTGATCGTCACGGGCTGCTCGCCGAGGTTCTCAAACACCAGGCGCAGCGTCGTCTCAAACGGCATCACGTACCGCGACGTCATCATCCCGGCCGGCTCTACCGTAAACGGCAGCGACACGTACGGGTTCACACCCGGCCCCGTCCCGAAAAAGTCGCCCACCGGCGCCTGAACCTGGCCCCACGGATACCCGTCGCACTCGACATGCATCACCGTCTGCCGCAGCGCCAGGTCCCGATCCGCCGCTGATACGGTCACACGCAACCGCTCAACGGCCTTCGGCCCCGCCAATTCGAGCGCGGGTTTTTTCTCGCCCGGCCCAACCGTCAACTCAAACGGCGCCGCCGCGCCGGCCGACTCAAACTCATACGCCGCGTCCGGGTCTTTCAATATTTTCGCCGCACGCTCGATCGATCCCGCGTACGTCTTTAAATCCTGGGGCTGAAACGCGACCACTTCCGCGCCCTTTTCATACAGCCGGATCTGGATCTGGTAAAAGTGCAGCGATTTAAGGTCACCCGACCACTCGATCCGGCACCGCTCCCCAAACGGCATCGGGCAGTATGCCGCGTCACGCTGATAAAACGTCCCATCGAGCAGGCCAGCGTCCACCCCCGCCGCGCCTGCAAAACCGTCGTAAGGCTTTGTCAAAAACTCCTGCGCCGCCCCGTCAAACACCGCCTCACCGTCCAGCACCACCCGCAGCTTCCCCTCCATCTTCGCCGTCCACGTGCGCACGATCGCCCCGGGGCCTTCCACGTCGCATATCAAGTATTCGCCCGCCCCGTCCGGCCCCGGCTCTTTCAACACGACCTCGAAGTTCGGTATCGGCTCGCCCCCAAAACCGTCCGAGTTCGAAAACCACAGCGGCCCACCCGCAACCGTGCTCCGCCGGTCGTACGACGAAAACTGCACCGTCCGATACGCCGGTTCCGGCAGGTACGTCAACCCGCGCAAGGTCACCATCTCATCCACCAGCGAGCCCGTCGTTATCGGCGGCGCAACAGCCGCCCCCGACAACGCCACCGCCAATACCACCGGAAATTGAACAAAAAAGCGTTTCATTTCGGTATGCCCTCGTTTGAACTAGGCTGTTGTTAAATTGACCCGACTAGAAGGTTCGTTTTACGCAATCTATCACATGCCGTCTTATTCTTCCAGCTTCCACGAATCGCAGTGCTCCCAGTTTCCAGATGACACCTTGTGTGTTTCAAGCCAGGTCGAGGGCGGCGCCAACGCCGAAGGCGTTCAATGTGAATAGCCGGAGGCGAGCGCGGCGCCAACGCCAAAGGCGTTTAATGTGAATAGCCGGAGCGAGCGCGGCGCCAACGCCGAAGGCGTTCAATGTGGATAGCCGGAGCGAGCGCGGCGCCAACGCCGAAGGCGTTCAATGTGAATAGCCGGAGCGAGCGCGGCGCCAACGCCGAAGGCGTTTAATGTGAATAGCCGGAGGCGACCGAAGGGAGCCTCCGGAACTGAAAACCCTGTAGCGACAACCCCGGAGGGGTTGAACCAACACCTCTCTAACTGGTTCACATTCAACCCCTTGCAGGGTTGTTGAAATGATGCTCCCCCTTTCCGGAGGTTCCCTGCGGTCACCTCCGGCTACTCATATTTTTCCCCTTCGGGGAAACGATAAGGCTGGTCCCCTTTCCTCATATTTTTCCCCTTCGGGGAAACGATAAGGCTGGTCCCCGTTTCCGGAGGTTCCCTGCGGCTGCCTCCGGCTACTCATATTTTTCTTCTTCTTCGGGGAACCCGTTAATTATTGACAATCGGGATAAATCATGTAAAAATAACCGTGTTTGGGGCTCTGCTCAGCCAAGAGAGGTTTCAGATGGCCAAGGCACGTTCTGAAAGACCAGAGTCGGTAAAACACGACGGCGCGCGCGCGGATGCGGTCCGTAGCTCGAACATCGGTATGTATTGTTGTGATTTTGATGGTAAAGTGGTATATATGGACAGCGTTGCCATGAAGCTGTTCGAACTCGACTCCCATCCCGCGGTCGCCGGGCGCAACCTGCGCGATCTGCTCCACCTCGAACCCGAAGCCGAACTCTTTCCCGCCGGGCTCCGGCGCAAGAAACGGTTGAGCAATGTCAGCCGCAAGATCACCACGCCAAAAGGCCATCTGCGCGAACTGGTTGAGGACTATTATGTCGTATCGAATGGCGACGGCCTGGCGGTGCACGTGGTCACGCGGCTGCTCGCGCCCCCGGATCAATACGCCGAGTCCAACCTGCGAACCTTGCTCCGGGAAAGCGATGCCCGGTACCGGACTACCATCAACAGCCTCGCCGACGGCATCCACCTTGTCGACTCTGAAATGCGCATCGTTTTGGCAAACGGGTCGTTCCGCGAATGGCTCGACTCCGTGGGCGCCGACCAGGACATCATCGGAAAACCCATCATGGAAGCCCTGCCTTTTCTGTCTCAAGGCGCCATCGAATTGTACGGCAAGGTCTTCCAGAGCGGCAAAACGATTGCCGTTGAAGCCAGCAACACTATCGGCGGCCGTCTTGTCACCGCCGACGTCCGCTTGATTCCCGTCACCGAACACGGCGGCGTCAAATATGTCATCACCGTGATCCGCGAAATCACCGAAAGCAAGAAAGCCGGGCAGGCACTCCGCGAGAGCGAAGAAAAATACCGAACCATCCTCGAAAACATCCAGGAAGGCTACTATGAAGTCGACCTGCGCGGAAACGTCACGTTCCTGAACAGCGCGTTCTGCCGCATATTCGGCTATCCCATGAACGAACTCATGGGCATGAATTACCGCCAGTACTACGCCGACCCCGATATCGAGAAAAGCGTTTTTGAACTATTCAACCGCGTGTTCAAGACCGGCCAGCCTACCCACCTCTACGACTGGCAAATCGTCCGCAAGAATGGTTCCCACGCCTTTCTCGAGCTTTCCG